>JBILGJ010000196.1:0-5850 GCA_044351125.1 Micropepsaceae bacterium | reverse complement strand
ACGGCCTCGGCCGAGAGAGGCTTCAGACCTTCCCGTCGTGCTATCGAGCCGATCAGGTGGGCGTAGGACTTCGTGGTTGCATCCGTCCAGTCCACGGTATCCTCGAACTCGACGGCGATCTTGAAGAGGTCGGAAAAGTCCGGGTCTGCAGCGAAGAGCATGTAGTAGAGCGAGCGGTCACCGAAGAGGATGACCTTGACGTTCAAGGGTATCGGGTCGGGCTTGAGCGATTGCGTTGCCATCACCGACATGCGGTCCGTTGGCGATTCAATCGATATCGCACGCGCCCGCAGGCTGCGCTTCAGCATTTCCCAGGCGTAGGGCTCCAGCAGAAGGCGCCGGGCGTCGATGAGCAGGAAGCCTCCATTGGCGAGGTGAAGGCTGCCGGGCCGGATGAGCGAGAAGTCGGTGAAGAGGGCGCCCATCTGGGCCTGTTGTTCGATGCGTCCGATCAGGTTCCCGATGGACGGGTTGTCTTCCGTGATGACGGGCGCGCACTGCTTGGTGCCATCGCCGACGAGCAGGTTCACGCGGAACCGCTTCAGCTTCGGATCGTCGGGGATCGAGGCCTCGGCCTGCAGGGGGCCGTCGTCCTGCTTGGCCATGGACATGAACTTGAACAGGCCGAAGTGGCGCACAAGTTCCTCATTCAAGACCTTGAGATGCTCGACGAGCGCCGGGATGTCGCGGACGGTGCCTTCGACATCGGTCAGTACATCGCCAACCACGCGACGGGCATATTCGTGGTCGAGGGCCTGCTGCTTCTGGCGGCGTTCGCGTTCCCAGGCCGGGACCTTGCCAATCAGTTCGGCGAGATCGGCTTGCAGGCCCTCGATCTTGCCGATGATGGTTTGGCGCTGGTCTTCGGGCAGGGCGTTGAAAGCCTCGGGAGGCATAACGGCTTTGTCGGCGATGGGGGCGAAGGTGAAGCCGTTGTCGGTGCGCAGGAGGGCAATGCCTTCTTCGCGACCCTTGGCGGCCAGGCCCTCGAAAGCCTGTTCCTGCTGTGCGTTCACGCTATCGAGTGCAGCCCTTCGCTTGGCCTGGTATTCCGTACTTTCGAAGATCGCCGGGACGAGCGTGATGAGTTCCTCGAGGGCGGCATCCAGGGACAGCTTGAAACCCTGGCCGCGGCCTGCGGGCAGGGCGATTGCCTTTGGCCGGTCGGGTTGCTCCCAGTTCGCGACGTAGATCCAGTCATTGGGAGGGGTGAGGGTGCCTGCAAGCTTCTCGACAAGCGTGCGGACAACGCCGTGGCGCGCCGTGCCCCGCTCGCCCAGGATGAACATGTTGAAGCCCGGCTTGTCGATGCGCGAACCCATGTCGAGGGCTTCGAGCGCACGGTCCTGGCCGACGAGGCCATCGAAGGCCGGCGTTTCATCTGTCGTGCGGAAGCCCAGGTCGGCCGGGTTGCATATCCGCCGCAATGCCGCCGGGCCCAAGCGTCTTGGATGCTGCATAAGGTCTGCGGGGCGGGGCGTCATCGTGATCTCCGGATGCAGGCGGGAACGTCGTTTGCTGCCATGGCGATTTGCTCTGAAATGGCGCGCATTGCAACCTGTTCCCCATCTGATGCAGGGTGGCGGGCCCCCGAGGCTGATTGCAAGATACGGCTTTTGCAGGCTCGGGGCGTGTTCTAAACCATGACGTGGCGTCATTCAGGGGAGTTGTCGATGGGGCGGCTTGCAGGGAAGCGGGCGATTGTGACGGGCGCGGGATCCGGGATCGGGCGGGCTGCAGCGCTGCTCTTAGCCAGCGAGGGTGCGCGTGTCCTGTGCGTCGATCGCACAGAGGCTGTGCAAGACACTGTAAAGTCTATCGTTTCGGCGGGTGGCACGGGCGAGGCGATGGTTGCGGACGCGGGCCTCGAGGCGGATGTGCAGCGCTATGTGGGGCGGGCAGTGTCGGCCTTTGGCGGCGTCGATGTGCTTTATGCCAATGCCGGAATTTCCGGGGGATACCTGCCGGTCACCGAGCAGACGGTCGAGCAGTGGCAGGAGGTCCTTCGCGTCAACCTGCTCGGGCCCTTTCTCGCGATCAAGCATGTGACGCCGCTCATGATTGCCCAGAAGAAGGGCTCCATCATCTGCACGGCATCGGTTGCGGGCATTCGCGCGAATGCCGGTCCGACGGCCTATTCGGCGTCGAAGGCGGGTGTCATCTCGCTGGTCCAGACAACCGCGAACGAACTCTACGGCACCGGTGTTCGGGTCAATGCCATCTGTCCGGGCCTCATCGAGACAGGCATGACCAAGCCGATCTTCGATGGCGCGCGCGCGCGGGGCTCGGAAGCCAAGATCGGGCAGCTCAATCCGACGGCGCGCTATGGCAATCCGGTGGAGATCGCCAACATGGCGCTGTTCCTCGCCTCGGATGAGGCGTCCTATGTCAATGGGCAGGCCATTCCTGTCGATGGTGGCCTTACCTCGTCCTTGCCGTTTGTTCCCAGGAGGTCCTGAGACCGATGTTCGATATCAAGCGCCTGCAAGACCACGTGCAGCAGAACTGGAATGACGCGATCATTCCCTCGCTCGTCGACTATATCCGTATCCCCAACAAGTCGCCTGCCTATGATGCGGACTGGGCGAAGCATGGCTATATGGAAGATGCCGTGCGGTTGATGGAGGCGTGGGCGCGCAAGCGGCTGGATCAGCTGCCGGGCGCCACGCTGGAGGTGGTTCGGCTTGAGGGGCGAACGCCCGTTATCCTGATCGAGGTTCCAGGATCGAACGACGATACGGTGCTGCTCTACGGGCATCTCGACAAGCAGCCCGAGATGATGGGCTGGTGGGACGGGTTCGGCCCGTGGACGCCGGTGATCAAGGACGGCAAGCTTTATGGGCGGGGAGGCGCGGATGATGGCTATGCGATGTATGGGTCGCTGGCGGCGCTGCTGGCGCTCAAGGACCAGAAGGTGCCGCATGCGCGCTGCGTGATCCTGATCGAGGCGTGCGAGGAGTCGGGCAGCTATGACCTGCCATTCTATATCGATCATCTGGCGCACAGGATCGGAAAGCCTTCGCTTGTGATCTGCCTTGACTCGGGTTGCGGGAACTATGACCAGCTCTGGCTGACCACCTCGCTGCGCGGCAATGGCGTGGGGACGCTGACCGTGCGCGTGCTGACCGAGGGCGTGCATTCGGGCGATGCGTCGGGGATCGTGCCGTCGAGCTTCCGCATCGCGCGGCAGTTGCTGTCGCGCCTCGAGGACGAAGCCACGGGGCGTATCCTGCCCGATGAGCTCTATGTGCAGGTCCCGCCGCAGCGCATCGCGCAGGCACAGGCGGCGTCGAAGGTGCTGGGGCCCGAGGTCTATTCAAAGATGCCGTTTGCCGGCGGCACGTTGCCGATGGCCGATGACCTGACGGAGCTTGTCCTCAACCGGACGTGGCGGCCGCAGCTTGCCATCATCGGGGCCGACGGGCTGACGCCATCGGCGAATGCGGGGAATGTGCTTCTGCCATCGACCACGCTGAAGCTTTCGTTCCGCTGGCCGCCGACGCTGGATGCCAACAAGGCGATTGCGCTGGTCGAGCGCATCCTGACGAAGGATCCGCCTTATGGAGCCGAGGTTGCGGTTTCATTCGACCGCGGCGGCACGGGCTGGAATGCGCCGCCGCTTGCGCCGTGGCTCGAGGCGTCGGTCGCGCGTGCATCCGAGCAGGCGTTCGGCAAGCCCGTCGTCTACATGGGCGAGGGTGGCACCATTCCCTTCATGGGCATGCTGGGCGAGAAGTTCCCGGATACGCAGTTCGTGATCACGGGTGTGCTCGGGCCGCATTCGAATGCGCATGGACCCAACGAGTTCCTGCACATCAAGACGGGCGAGCGTGTAACGTCTGCTGTCGCGACAATCCTTGCCGATCACTTCAACCGTCCGAAGGGCGGGCTCGGCTGAGGCTGGTCCGCCGGCCGGATCAGTCGTGATCGGGCCGCGATGTCCGCATCCGCTTGACCTGGCCGCGATGCTTCTTGGTGTCGACGCGCTGGGCGCGCGCGGCGCGCGAGGGGCGGGTGGCCTTGCGGGGCTTGGGGACGTGGGTCGCCTCGCGGATGAGGGCGACAAGCTTTTCGAGGGCGTCGGCGCGGTTGCGCTCCTGCGTGCGGTGGCGCTGGGCCTCGATCACGATGACCCCATCCTTGGTCAGGCGATTTCCGGCCAGTTTCTGGAGCCGGATCGAGACGTCGGTCGGCAGGTTGGGCGAGAAACGCGCGTCAAACCGCAGTTCCACGGCCGTCGACAGCTTGTTGACGTTCTGGCCTCCGGGGCCCGACGCACGGACGAAGGTCTCGTGCAGTTCGGCTTCGTCGATGCTGATTTTGTCGGTAATCCTGATCATGGGTGCTTCGTGTCCCGCGCCTGATTTGATAAGAGCCCAAAGGACGGGCAAAATCAGCCCCCAATTTGCAGGATCCGGTCATGATGAAGCGTCTGGTGTTTGCCCTGGTGGCTTGTGCCCTGGTTGCCGGTGGTGCCGTGGCGGCCTCGAAGCTCAGGCTGTCGATTGCCACGGGCGGGACGGGCGGCGTCTTCTTTCCCTACGGGGGCGGTCTTGCCCGCGTGCTGAGCCACAAGGTTCCCGGCATGCAGGTCACGGCCGAGGTGACCGGGGGCTCGGTCGACAACATCAAGCTGGTGGGTGCCGGGGATGCCGATATCGGGTTCTCGACCATCGACTCGGCGGTTGATGGAAAGAAGGGGGTGGGGGCCTATGCCGATACCGGTCCGCAGGACATCGTTGCCATTGCCATGCTCTATGACAGCTTCGTCCATGTGGTTGCGCGTGCCGACCTGAAGATCACGGATGTGGCGAAGCTCAAGGGGCGGCGCATCTCGGTGGGATCGGCCGGTTCAAGCACGGAGGCGATCGCGGACAGGATCCTTGCGGCGGCCAAGCTTTCGCCGACGAAGGACGTCAAGCGGGAGAACCTGAGTGTTGCAGAGTCTGCGGCTGCGCTGAACGACGGGAAGATCGATGCCTTTTTCTGGATCGGCGGGCTGCCGACGTCGGCTGTTACGGATCTGGTCACGACGGGGCGGGTGAAGGCAAGCTTTGTGCCGACGGCGCACTTGCTGCCAGCGCTGAATGCAAAATATCCTGGGCTCTACCGGAGCTTCACCCTGCCGAAGGGGGTCTATGCCAATGCGCCTGCCGATGTGCCGGGGCTTGGCGTGTCGAACCTGCTGTTCGTATCGCGGGACATGAAGGACGAGACCGTGAAGAAGATCCTTGCGGGGATCTTCGACAATCTTTCCGAGGTGCAGAAGATCCATCCCGATGCGCGGCAGTTGTCGCTGAAGGGGGCGTCAGCGCGAACAGCCATTCCGTTCCATCCGGCAGCGGAGGCCTTCTACAAGGCCCGTGGCGCCGTGAAGTGAGTGCCCAAGGGCCGCAAGGCGTTCAGTTGGACGAGCAGCCCCAGCGGCACCTGACCGGCGTTCCTGCATGGGTGGCCAGCGGGCTGCTTTTCCTTCTGGCGGCGCTCGCGCTCTACTGGACGCAGTATCCGATCGGGACCACGGAATTCCGGGCCCTGTTCCTCATGCTGGTCCTGGTCCTGTCGTTCCTTCTTTATCCCGTGATTGTCCGTTCTGCGCACCGGGACCGGGTCTGGATCGTCGATTGGATCTTCATTGCGGTGTCGGTTGCGGCGCTGGTCTACCTGATCACGCATGTGGATGCGGTGAAGACGCGGGCCACGCGGCCGCTCGAGGTCGAGCAGTGGCTGGGCGGTGCGCTGATCCTGTGCATCCTCGAGGCGACGCGGCGCACGACGGGGTGGGCGCTGCCACTCATCACCGCCGGGTTCCTTTGCTATGCGCTGTTCGGGCCCTCCATGCCCGAGCCG
>JBILGJ010000195.1:0-5862 GCA_044351125.1 Micropepsaceae bacterium | reverse complement strand
ACCGTTGGCCATTGGCCTCTGTCTCGGGCTTCTGCCTGTCTTCAAGTCTGTCCTCATCGCCCTGCAGTTTCGCTACCGCCGGGAGGAAAGCTGATGCCTGGCATTCATTTCCGTCCATTGCCGGGGTTGACGATAGCCGCTTTCATCGCGCTGCTGATCCTCATTGGACTGGGCAGCTGGCAATTGCAGCGCCGCACCGAGAAGCACACGATGCTGGCGCAAATAGAGGCGCGCCAATCCATGGCAGCCGTCGCCGTCGAGCTTCTCCTGCCGGTCGGTGACTACGCCATTTTCCGGCCAGCAACGGCGACGGGAACCTTCCTGCACAAGGACGAGGCCTTTGTCTCCGAGGCCCGCACCGACACCGGTCCGACGCGTCCGGGCGCGCGCGTGATGACACCCTTCCGCCTGACGGGTGGGGACATCATTCTTGTTGACCGCGGCTGGGTGCCCAATGACCAGCGTGATCCGGCAACGCGGGCCGAAGGGCAGGTTGACGGGGTCATCACGATCGAAGGCTCATTCCGTCGCTCGGCCCCCGGGTCCACCTTCACGCCACCACCGGACATCGCGACCCGCACGTGGTTCCGCCGCAACGCCGCCGATATCGCAGCCGGTCTTGAGCTGCAGTTGCGCACCGCGCTGGTCTTCGAGGCGACGACCCGTGTTCAGGGAGGCCCGGAGCCCTTGCCCACGGCGGTCAAAATCCCCGACAACCACCTGAACTATGCTCTCACCTGGTTTTCGCTGGCGATCGTGCTGGTGGTTGTCTATGTGCGCTATCACGTGGCGCAGGGCAGGCTTGGAGTGCGTCGATGAAGTTCATCTCCACGCGCGGGCAGGCGTCCGCCATTTCATTCGAGGACGTTCTGCTCGCAGGCCCCGCACCTGACGGCGGCCTCTACGTGCCCGAGACATGGCCAACCCTTGACTGGCAAGGTCTCGCAGCAGCGCCGGGCCACGACTACGCGACCCTAGCGGCCATGGTCCTCGGAAAATTCTGTGGCATGCCGGAATGGCACCAGATGATCGACAGCGTCACGCGTGACGTCTATTCCCGGTTCGACGATCCTGCCGCAGCCCCCCTGCGCGCAATGGGTCCCCATCGCTGGCTGCTCGAACTGTTCCATGGCCCGACGCTGGCCTTCAAGGACTTCGCGCTCCAGGTTTTGGGCCCGCTGATGAACGAGGCGCTCCAGCGCCGCAACCGGCGTGCACTCGTGCTGGCCGCGACCTCCGGCGACACGGGTGCGGCCGCCGTCAATGCACTGGCCAACCGCTCCAACATCGATCTCATCATCCTGCATCCGAAGGGGCGCATCTCCGACGTGCAGCGCCGGCAGATGACCACGACAGACGCGACCAACATCCGCAACATCGCGGTTGAAGGCACCTTTGACGATGCGCAGGCCATGGTGAAGCAGGCCTTTGCCGACCGCGACTTCGCAAGCCGTCACGGGCTTGCCGCAATCAACTCGATCAACTGGGTCCGCATTGCCGTCCAGGCGGCGTATTATGTCTCGGCAAGCATCGCTCTTGGCAGGAAAGACCTGACCTTCACGGTCCCGACGGGAAATTTCGGGGACGCGTTCGCCGGCTTCGTGGCGCGGCGCATGGGAGCCCCCATCCGCCGCATCATCGTCGCAACCAACAGCAACGACATCGTCGCCCGTGCCATCAACACGGGTTCCTACGCCCGCGGCACCGTCGCAGCGACCATCTCGCCAGCGATGGACATCCAGGTGGCCAGCAACTTCGAGCGCCTCCTGTTCGAAGCCCTCGGCCGTGACGCCACGCGCACGGCTGCGCTGATGCAGGCCTTCGAACGCAGCGGGGCAATCACGCTTGACCCTGACGTCCACCAGGCAATCCGGGCCGTCTTCTCGGCCGACCGCGTCTCGGAAGCCGAAACCGCGGCAACCATCCGCCAGATCCACGCGTCGACCGGCCTCCTCGTCGATCCGCATACGGCCGTGGGGCTTGCGGCAAATCGGATTGCCGCAGCAACGGATGATGTTGTGACCCTGGCAACCGCCCATCCGGCCAAGTTCCCCGATGCAGTGGCCGAGGCGACGGCCGTGACGCCCCGCCTGCCAGACCGCCTCCGCTGGATCGAAACCGCAACCGAGCGTTGTGATGTGCTGCCCGCCGATATCGGGGCCCTGAAGGCCTACATCGCGCAAAAAGCGGTTCACTAGGGTTACGGCGCCGGCAGGGACACCGCAAAATCTGGTGGCGCGCCCGATGTAAAGCGCCAGCCAATGCTTTATGTAAGGGGCCTCACGCGCGAGGTACCCTGTGACGCCTTTGATTTCGAAGCTCGAGAACGGACTGACCGTCATCACCGACCCCATGCCGCATCTGGAGACGGCGTGCGTTGGCGTCTGGGTTGGGGCCGGCGCCCGCAACGAGACCGAGGGCACCAATGGCATCGCCCACATGCTCGAGCACATGGCGTTCAAGGGCACGGCCCGGCGCACCGCGCGGGGCATCGCCGAGGAGATCGAGCGTGTTGGCGGTTTCATCAACGCCTATACCGGCCGCGAGCAGACGGCCTACTACGCCCGCGTCCTGCGCGATGACGTGCCCCTTGCGGTCGACATCATCGCCGACAGCCTGCAGAACTCGACCTTCGACATCGAGGAACTTGAACGCGAGAAGGGCGTCGTCATCCAGGAAATCGGCCAGGCCGAGGACACGCCGGATGACGTGATCTTCGATCACCTGCAGCTGCAGGCGTTTCCCGGCCAGCCGCTCGGCCGTCCCATCCTCGGCAGCGAGGAACGCGTGCGCGGCTTCACCCGCGCGGACCTGATCGGACAGGTCTCGGCCTATTATCAAGCACCTGCCATGCTGCTTGTGTCCGCTGGCGCGGTGCAGCACGAGGACATGGTGAAGCTCGCCCGCCATCACCTCGGCAGGTTGCCCGGCGGCACGCCCGCCGTGCCCGGCGATGCATCCTACGCTGGCGGCGAATATCGCGAGGACGGTGACCTCGAGCAGGCCCACCTTGCGCTCGCCTTCAGGGGAGTTCACGCCCGCGAGGACGAGCTCTACGCCATGCAGGTCTATTCGACGGTGCTGGGCGGCGGCATGTCTTCCCGCCTTTTTCAGGAAGCCCGCGAGAAGCGCGGCCTGTGCTACTCGATCCAGGCCTTTGGCGCGAGCTACGCCGACACCGGTCTGTTTGGCGTCTATGCCGGAACCAGCGGCGCCGACGCGCAGGAACTCGTGCACGTCATCGCAGGCGAGATGAAGGCGCTTGCGTCGGATGTTGAAGAGGACGAGCTCGTGCGCGCCAAGGCCCAGATCCGGTCAGGCCTTCTCATGGGCCTCGAGCAGGCCTCCGCGCGCTGCGAACAGATTGCAGCCCAGTATCTGACCTTCGGTCGCCTCTTCAGTCCGCGCGAACTCATCGCCCGGGTCGATGCCGTCGACGCAGCTGCCGTCCGCCGCATGGCAGCGCGCATCCTGGCCTCGGGCCCCATGTCGCTGGCCGTGCTGGGGCCGTCCTCACAGCTTGCATCCTACGACCAGATCGCGGCGCGGTTCGGCTGACATGACGCTCCCTCCGGTCCTGACGCGCAGGAAGGCGTCCTTCACCGTGGAGGGCGAACGCGTGCGCCTGCGCAGCCCCGTGGCTTCCGACTACGCGGCCTGGGCGGCCTTGCGTGCAGAGAGCAGGGCCCATCTCACGCCATGGGAGCCGACCTGGTCGCCCGACGAACTGACACGCGAATCCTTCCGCCGCCGCCTCAGCCGCTACCGGCAGGCCGAGCGCGAAGGCGCGGGCTACATGTTCTTCATCTTTGCCGAGCCGGCCCTCAAGCTGGTCGGTGGAATCCAGCTGTCGAACATTCGTCAGGGCATCGCTCAGTCGGCCGCAACCATGGGCTACTGGACGGGCGCCCGGTTCGCAGGCCAGGGCTACATGACGGATGCCGTTACGGCAGTGCTGCGCCACGGCATGGAACGTCTCGGTTTCCATCGCATCGAGGCCGCCTGCCTGCCTGCAAATGCGGCCTCGAGGCGCGTGCTGGCCAAGTGCGGCTTCACGGCCGAAGGCACGGCACGCAAGTATCTGAGAATCAATGGCGAATGGCAGGACCATCTGCTATTTGCCATCGTCGCGGGCGACCCGATACCAAAGCCCAGATACCGGGACCATAACGGATGAATCAGAACCTCAAGCCCAAATCGTGGTGGCAGCGCCAGACCCCGCTGTCGAAAGCCGTCATTGGCGCAGGCGCAGCCTGCGCCCTGCTTACAATCGCAATTTTCGGTCCCGGCGGTTTCCTGTCGGCGCTGACCAGCCCATCCGAAATTGAAGCACCACCCGAAGACAATTCCATTTCCGACATTCAGGACGAGGAGGCCGCCGTGACTGCAGAACTTTCAAAGGAAAAGAATGAAGCCTATCTCGCGGATAACGCGAAGAAGGATGGCGTCTCCGTTACGTCGTCGGGGCTGCAGTTTCGCAGCCTCAAGCCCGGCACCGGCAAGGCACCTGGCCCTACCAGCGTCGTCACGGTCCACTACACCGGCAAGCTCATCAACGGAAAGAAGTTCGACTCCTCGGTCGGCGGTGACCCGATCAGCTTCCCGCTGAACCGCGTGATCCCGGGCTGGACCGAGGGGCTGCAGCTGATGAAGGAAGGCGAAACCGCCGAACTCGTCATCCCCCAGGACCTCGGATATGGCGCCCGCGGCGCCCCCGGCGCGATCCCGCCCTACCAGACGCTGGTCTTCGAGGTCGAGCTGATCAAGGTCCAGTAAGCGACCCCAGCAGGCGCCGGGCAGCCCCCGGCGCCCCCTGGCTGCCGGTTTGGCGGCACGGACGGGACAAATCCGATTTGGCTTTTGTTAACCGCGGGATCACGCGTCGTGCCGTATAAGAGTGTCTCCCAGTAACCGGATCTGCGACGACACCGTCCCGTGCCTCACCCCTTGCGCGCCATGCACCACAAAGTCGAGGAGCGGCACCCGCTGCAGTCCCTCCGGACGTGGCTTGCCTGCCTCCTCGGATGGGTCGCAATGGCGATGGCGTCGCTGCCGTCGCACGCGGCGGCGCCCGTGCGCCTCGAGCAGGATGTGTCTGACATCACGCCATGGCTCGAGCCCTATGTGCCCGCCGCAACCGCGGCCAGCGCCCCGGCACGCGCGACCCGGGACTGGAAGTCACTCGAAATCGTCAATCCCAAGCAGGAAGAACTTCACCGCATCGTCACGGTTGGATCGAAGGGCCAGGGTGCACTTCGCTTCCTTTCGTCCGGCGGCAATCCGGAAGTGGTTGGCGCCGAGGTGGTGGGCGAGGGGGGGCGCATCCGCATCATATCGGTGGATGGGCGGCCTGCCGCGGAACTTTTTCTTGAACCGTTCGCCACCGCGCGTTTCGCCATTCAGGTGAAGGGCGCAGGAGCGGCATCGGTCTGGAGTTTCTGGAAGCCCGAAGCCCTTGCTGCCAGCCAACGCAGTGAAACCCTTGTCATGGGCCTGCTGGGCGGCGCGCTGCTTGTCATGGTCGCGTGGCTGACCGGGCTTGCGGTGTTGCGCAATACCGCAGAACCCGGCTGGGCCGCTGCCGGACTGGCGTGCCTCGTGACCCTGATACTGGGCCAGGCCGTCCTGGCGCTGCCCTCTGCCGTGCTGGCGGTCGCGGGCGCCGGCATGTTTGCGGCGGCCTTGCAGTACTTCAACGCGCATCTTCACTGGAACCATCTCCGCCCGCGCTTTGCGCTTGTCTTCGATGGCATTGCATTCGCCATCCTTGGCTTTGCAGCGATAGCCGCAGCCGGCGTCGATTATGCCTGGCCGATCCTGAATGCTCTTCTGTGGTGTGGCCTGCTGCCGGCGGCGGGACTG
>JBILGJ010000194.1:0-5886 GCA_044351125.1 Micropepsaceae bacterium | reverse complement strand
CCTGTGGAAAACGAAATGCCTAAACGCGAACAGGAATGCCACAGGCCCCCATGCGCGCCTTGGCCTGCGCAACGGACACTTCACCAAAATGAAAGATCGAGGCTGCAAGCACGGCGCTCGCATGCCCCAGCAGGATGCCGTCCGCGAGATGATCGACGTGCCCCACGCCGCCGCTGGCGATGACAGGCACGCCAACGGCATCCGAAACCTGTCGCGTCAACTCGATGTCATAGCCCTCGCGCGTGCCATCGCGATCCATGGACGTAAGCAGGATCTCACCGGCACCAAGCGCCTCGACCTCCTGAGCATAGGCAACCGCGTCGATCCCGGTCGCATGACGCCCGCCATGGGTGAAGATCTCGAAGCGACCGGCCGACACCCTCCGGGCGTCGATGGCCACGACAACGAGCTGCGAACCGAATTTCTCGGCCGCCTCGCGCACGATCTCGCGCCGTTGCACCGCCGCCGTGTTGATCGAGACCTTGTCGGCACCGGCCAGAAGCAGCGCGCGCATGTCCTCGAGTGTCCGCACGCCACCACCAACAGTCAGCGGCATGAAACATACATCGGCCGTCCGGCGAATGACGTCGAGGATAAGGCCGCGCTGCTCGTGGCTGGCCGTGATGTCCAGGAAGCACAGTTCGTCGGCTCCGGCAGCATCATAGGCGCTCGCAGCCTCCACCGGGTCCCCGGCATCGCGCAGGTTCTCGAACCGCACGCCCTTCACCACCCGGCCATCCTTGACGTCTAGGCAAGGTATGACGCGCACCTTCAGCATCGATCACCGGCCCTCCATGGCACCAAGGGCTTCACGCGGATCAAGCCTTCCATCGTAGAGCGCACGACCGCACACAGCCCCCGCTATATTCGGATGGTTGAGCGACTTCAGCGCCTTCAGGTCCGCAAGCGACCCGATACCGCCGCTTGCAATGACAGGCACGCGCGCCGCATCCGCAACAAGGCCGGTCTCGCGCAGATTCAGGCCAAGGCCCGTGCCATCGCGCGAAATATCCGTATGGATGATCGCGCTGATCCCCGCATCCGACAGCTGCCGTGCAAGATCAACAGCGCTGACATCGGTCCCCTCTCCCCACCCCTGTATCGCAACCCGCCCGTCACGCGCATCGATGCCGACAACCACGCGACCGGGAAACAGCCGCGCAGCCTCGCGCACAAGGGGTTCATTTGTGACCGCGACTGTCCCCAGGATGACCCGGCTCACGCCGATCCCAAGCCAATGCTCGATCGCCGCAAGAGAACGTATCCCGCCGCCAAGCTGGACAGGCAGCTTGCTTGTCGAAAGCACACTGCGGATCGCATCGGTATTCATGCTGCTCCCGGCAAAGGCGCCGTCGAGGTCAACAACATGGATCCAGCGGAACCCCTGTAGCGCGAAGCTGGCAGCCTGCTGGCCAGGGTCGTCGTTGAAGACGGTCGCGCTTGCCATGTCGCCACGCAGCAATCGCACGCACTTTCCACCCTTCAGGTCAATCGCGGGAAACAGGATCATGGCCGCCACCGGATGAAATTGGCGAGCAGCGCAAGACCGGGCGCCTGGCTCTTCTCCGGATGGAACTGCGTACCGACGATGTTGTCGCGGCCGATCGCGGCACAGATGGTCTGGCCATGGTCAGTGGTCGCGATCATGTCAGTCTGATTTGCGCTGACAAAATGATAGCTGTGAACGAAATAGGCGTGAGAGGCAGCACCGGAGGCCAGGTGGGAAAAAACCGGATGGGGACGCGACATCTTCAATTCGTTCCAACCCATATGGGGAACCTTCAGTTGCGCCCGCCCCGTTTCGATCCGCAGGACCTGTCCACGGATCCATCCAAGCCCGGCACATTTTCCATGCTCGAACCCCTCATCGGCAAGCAGTTGCATGCCAACGCAAATACCAAGAAAAGGCCTGCCATTGCGCCGCACGCTCTCCTCGAGTGCGTCTTCGAGCCCAGCGATCCGCTGCACGCCCCGCATGCAGTCGGCAAAGGCGCCCACGCCGGGAAGAACGATGCGCGTAGCCTTGAGAACCTCTTCAGGCAGTGACGTGACACCGACGCGGCAATCCAGTCCCTCATCGGCGACAGCGCGCTGCAATGCCTTCTCCACCGAGCGCAGATTGCCCGATCCGTAATCGATGATGGCGACGCGCTCTGTCATCAAGACCGTCCCGCCGCATCAGCGGCCAAGGCTTCCCTTCGTGCTTGGTACCGAACCCGCCTGTCGGGGATCGGCCTCAAGCGCCTCCCTCAGGGCGCGCGCGCACGCCTTGTAGCAACTCTCGGCGATATGGTGGTTGTTTTCGCCGTAAAGGTTCTCGATGTGCAGCGTGAGCCCCGCGTTCTGCGACAGCGCCTGGAACCATTCCTTGAAAAGCTCCGTATCCATCTCGCCAAGCTTCGCGCGGCTGAAGGACACCTTCCAGATGAAATAGGGTCGCCCAGACACATCCACCGCGCAGCGCGTGAGCGTCTCGTCCATCGGGATGAGCGCCGAGCCAAACCGGCGAATGCCCTTGGGCTCTCCCAGCGCCTTGGCGATGGCCTGCCCGATCACGATCGCCGTGTCTTCGGTCGTGTGATGAAAGTCGATATGCGTGTCACCCTTGGCGCGCACTGTCAGGTCGATGCCGGAATGCTTGGAGAAACTCTCAAGCATGTGATCGAGGAAACCGATCCCCGTGCTGATGTCGAAAATGCCCGACCCGTCAAGGTCGAGGCTCACGGAAATTTCCGTTTCACGCGTCTTGCGTTCGACCGATGCTTTGCGCATTTAACATTCACCTCTGGGCGGACCGGCACCTGCAGCCGTGGCCCTTTTTCTTGGAAAAGCCCTAACAATGCGCGAAGGGAGACGCAATGCCGACGAATGACGCTACGGAGGGCAATGGCATCTGGCGGCGGACGACGATCCTGTCGATCCGCAAGAATGGGCGCGTTGTGGTCGCAGGCGACGGGCAGGTAAGCCTGGGGCCGACTGTCATGAAGGCCAACGCCCGCAAGGTCAGGCGCCTCTCGGGCGGCCGCGTCATCGCCGGATTTGCCGGCGCGACAGCCGACGCGTTTACGCTGTTCGAGCGGCTTGAAGGCAAGCTCGAGACCTATCCCGGCAACCTGACCCGGGCCGCAGTCGAGCTGGCCAAGGACTGGCGAACTGACCGCTACCTCCGCCGCCTCGAAGCCATGCTCGCCGTGGCCGACAGCAATGTAAGCCTGATCCTCTCGGGAACTGGCGACGTGGTCGAGCCCGAGGACGGCCTCATCGGCATCGGTTCAGGCGGAAACTTCGCGCTCGCGGCAGCGCGCGCCCTGTTTCCCATGGATCTCGACGCCGAGGAGATTGCCAGGCGCTCCATGAAGATCGCGGCCGACCTCTGCGTCTACACCAATCACGAACTCACCATTGAAACACTCTGATCATCCATGAGCGCCCTCACCCCCCGCCAGATCGTCGTCGAGCTTGATCGCTACATCGTGGGCCAGGCAGCCGCCAAGCGCGCCGTGGCCATCGCCCTGCGCAACCGCTGGCGCCGCCAGCAACTGCCCGCGGGCCTCAAGGAAGAGGTCCTGCCGAAAAACATCCTGATGATCGGCCCCACGGGCGTGGGCAAGACCGAGATTTCCCGCAGGCTTGCGCGGCTCGCCGACGCCCCTTTTCTGAAGATCGAAGCCACGAAATTCACCGAAGTCGGTTACGTGGGCCGCGATGTGGAGCAGATCATTCGTGACCTCGTCGAGATCGGCATCGCCGCCGTGCGCTCCCGGCGGCACAAGGACGTGAAGGCCCGTGCGGAAAAGGCCGCCGAAGACCGCGTCCTCGACGCACTCGTGGGCACCAGCGCCTCGGAATCCACGCGCGAGAATTTCCGCACGCGGCTGCGCAACGGCGATCTCGATGACAAGGAGATCGAGCTGCAGCTCAACGAAACCGGAGGTTTCCCGGCCTTCGAGATTCCGGGAATGCCAGGCGGACAAATGGGGATGCTGAACCTCAATGACATGCTGGGAAAGGCTCTCGGCGGCCGCCAGCGGCATCGCAAGATGAAGGTCGTGGATGCCTACGCGCCACTCGTTGCAGAGGAATCCGACAGGTTGATCGACAACGACGCACTGGTCCAGGAAGCCATCCGGACAGTGGAGAATGACGGCATCGTGTTCCTCGACGAGATCGACAAGATCTGCGCCCGCGAGGGAACACAGCGCGGAGGCGGCGACGTCAGTCGCGAAGGCGTGCAGCGCGACCTGCTGCCACTGATCGAAGGCACCACCGTCACCACAAAGCATGGACCGGTGAAGACCGACCATATCCTCTTCATCGCTTCAGGTGCGTTTCACCTCGCAAAGCCATCCGACCTCCTGCCAGAATTGCAGGGACGCCTTCCCATCCGTGTCGAGCTGCAGGCCCTCACCCGCGACGACTTCCGCCGGATCCTCACCGAGCCCGAAGCCAGCCTCATCAAGCAGTACAAGGCCCTCATGGCCACCGAGGGCGTCGAGCTGGAATTCACCGACGACGGGATCGATGCCCTCGCCGATGCAGCCGCCGAGGTGAATGCCAGCGTGGAAAACATAGGCGCGCGCAGGTTGCAGACCGTGATGGAGCGCGTGCTGGAAGAAGTAAGCTTTCATGCCCCGGACAGCCGCAATGCACGCATAACGATAGACCGCACTTTCGTGCAGAGGGAAATTGGCTCATTGGCAAAGAATGCTGACCTCTCCCGCTTCATACTGTGACGCGAACACTTTGCCTCGCACACCCAGCAGGTGAAGCAGATCTCTCGTCAAAAACGCCCACTAAATTGTTGATAACACTCGCGTTCCGGAATCTTTCAGGCTAGCTTCACCTCCTGGGCAGTGAGACCGGCCCTCCCATCCCCGGGGTTGCCGAGTCCGCTGGAATTGGGGACGCGAGTGAGCAAGCGCAACCTCTTCGTAAGTTTCGCCGAGAGCGACGGCGGTCATTCCTATCTGGCGATGCGGTCGATGCTGGATGCAAACAGCATCGGGCACTTGCTGTTCCGCACGACAGTCGCGGATGTGCTGGACACTGTCATTGCAGGCCAGGCGAACTTCGCCGTCGTACCCTTCTACAACTCCATCACACAGTGGGATGGGGCCACGGTGAAGGCTCTGGCATCGGGCCAGTTCGAGGTCCACGCGCAGATGTGCATGCCGGTGAGCTACGTCCTCGCCGCGCACAAGCAGTACATGAACGAATTCGTCGAACGTTACCGCGCCCTGTCGCCACGTGACGAAGGCAAGGCCGAGCTCTCGGCCGAACGCGCCAAGAAGATCTATACGCGCTTCCTGACCCGCATATTCGTGAACGCCCAGGCCGAGGAGCAGTACCGCGGTCGCCTGATCCGTCCCGACATGGCGCAGGCAACCCTCGAACACACAAGAAACCCGCTGCGGGTTCTCGAGGAAATCTCCCGCAACGAGCTTGTGAAGGACCTGCAGTGGGGAGCACCACGCCACGCCCGTCCGCAACGCGAGCAGGGTTTTGGCGGCACGCCCTTCTTCGTCGAGCTGGCCGGCGCGCGCCCCGGCACGATCTCCGAACTGAATGTTCCGGCCGTTCTCATTGCCTCGGGTCTCCTCGACGCCAGGCAGGACAATGACGGCTGGGACCGGCACGGTTCCGTCGGCGAGATCCTCTCGCTCCTCAAGAACCTTCTCGAGTTGCTGGATGTCTACTCCTTCGGCGCGCCGGACATGCCCGAGAACAAGACGAAGTACCTCCTGCTCTCCAAGAAGGGGGCAAAGCTCCCGGCAGGCGCTCTGCTTCCAATGCCCGAGAACACACAGTCCCGCACGATGGTGCTCGCGCGCACGAACCACCGCTCTTCGACCTCCGACCAGTGGCGCCGTCCGCTGGAGCGCCTCG
>JBILGJ010000193.1:0-5901 GCA_044351125.1 Micropepsaceae bacterium | reverse complement strand
ATGGCGGGGCTGGCGGAGTGGGATGCTGGCGGCAAAGACAATTTCTGGAGCTGGCGCGAGGCGATGTACCGGTTTGCGGAGCGGCTTGATCCCGCCTCGCAGCTGGCGATCGCGCGGTTCCTTTTCGTCGAGATGCTAAAGGCGGGCTATACCGCAGTTGGCGAGTTCCATTATCTGCACAACCAGCCGGGAGGCACGGCCTATTCACCGCCTGCGGCGATGGCCGAGGCGATTGCGCAGGCAGCGCATGAGACAGGCATTGCGCTGACCCTGATGCCGACGCTCTATGTCACCGGAGGAGCCGACGGGCGAGCGCTTAGCCAGCGCCAGAGGCGCTTTGGCAAGACGGTCGATGAACTGCTTGGCTTGCGCGCGTCCCTTCGCGGGCGTGTGGGCGTGACGCAGGTCGGGCTTGCGCTGCACTCGCTGCGCGCGGTGCCTACGCCGCTCATGCACGCCGCGATCGCCGGCGTCGAAGCCACGTCACCGATCCATATTCATGCGGCGGAGCAGCCCGGCGAGGTTGATGAAGCGCTTGCTGCCTATGGCAAGCGGCCGGTGGACTATCTGCTGAGCACGTTCGAGGTGGACCGGCGCTGGTGCTTCGTGCATGCGACGCACATGAATGATGCCGAGACGCGCGCACTTGCGACCAGTGGAGCCGTTGCGGGGCTGTGCCCCACGACGGAAGGGAACCTGGGCGATGGGATCTTTCCCCTGCCCGGCTTCCTTGATGCAGGCGGGCGGATCGCCATTGGGGGCGACAGCCACGTGTCGGTCGATCCGGCGGAGGAACTGAAGGCGCTGGAGTATTCCCAGCGCCTGCATCATCGCCGACGAAACGTGGCGGCCTCCGGTGCCATGCCCAATACCGCCGAGCGGCTGTGGTCGGCGGCTGCCCTGAACGGGGCGCAGGCGCTGGGGCTTTCGGGTGGCGAGATCGCGCCAGGTCGACGTGCAGATCTGGTCGTTATCGACCTCGGTCACGTCTCGCTTGCAGGGCGCAACGCGGCCGAGGCGCTCGGGAGCCATGTGTTTGTCGCTGGCAGGAATGCCGTGCGCGATGTCATGGTTTCCGGACGCTGGGTTGTCACTGGCGGTGCGCACGCAGGATACGCCGACGCAGAGCGGGCGTATCGGGACGCGATCGGGAGAATGATGGCTGGCTAGCCATCCCTCAGCGCGTTGCGGCGTAGTCCACGTAGACCGGGGAGGACCAGGCGCGGGGTTCTGCGGGTGCGGTGCACTCGCTCTTTCCTGACCTGTAATCACCCCAACACATGTTGACCTTCACGCATTTGCCGGCTGCATCCTTCTCGCACCTGAGGGGATCGGCATTGATCATCGGCTCGGACTCCTGGATGGCCTTTACGTAATAGAGCGCATCACGACGCCCCTTGGCGTAGTCCGGGTCGGAGAACGAGAAGGTGCAACTGCCATCCGATGACGGCTTGCACTGGTGAACCATGAAACGGTCGTGCACGAGGGGGGCGAGGTCCTCGCCGGGTGCCGCCTGGGGCCTGATCTTGACCACTTCGATCCGCGTTATCTGGCTGCGGACATCGGATGGATTGTCGCACTCGCCCGAACACAAGTCCTCTATGCGACCTGAGTCGAGGCCGGCGCTTGCGAAAGCCGGACAACCGGGCTTCTGCTTGAACGCGCCGACAGCCCGCACCTCGAAGACCGGTGACTGCACTGCGGTGATGCGCCCGCCCATGGAAATGCGCTCGCCCGATTTCGATACGGCATTGAACCACAACAGGATCTTCTGGCCCGATGTCGCGTAGGTTTCCCGGCGCGACAGGCCGTCCCAGATGGCCTCGCGCGACCGACTTTCGGCATGGACTGCCGCAAGGCCGCCGGCAAGCAGGAAGGCCGCCTGGCGCTCGGCTTCCACGGTCTGAAGTCCCGGCAGCTTCGCGATCTCATCCGACGAAAAGTCCCGTGGCTGGGGGATCTCGTCCTCGTGAACCTCGGGAGGAAGCAGGGCCTTGCGCCACATCGCGTTGATGGGTCCGGTTGCGTCCGTATTCTGGTGCCGGTCCACCTGCTTGTAACCGGTGCCTGGCCTGGCGCGGTGATTGTCGCTTGAGGCGATGAAGCCCCACTGGAAGCGTGTTGCCTTTGCCGTATCATCGGCGAAATGCGAGGTAGCCAGGCCTGCCTGGACAGACGTTCCGGGCCGATAACTGAAGGCTGGCAGGAAGCAATCGGTGCACTGGCCTGAATCGAGCCATTCTTCAGGCTGGACCCCCGCGACGGTCAGGTGGCCGGACGCGTACATGTCGAGGTAATACTGCCGGGCGCTGGCGGCGCGGCTCTCGCATTCATCTGTACCGATGCCTGCCGCACGGCAGCGCTGGAGAATGATCTCGCCAGCCCGCCAGCAACCTGGTGTGTAGCCTTCTGTCGGCTGCGGGCAGGACTGCTTGCCTTCGCTTGAAATGATGACGTCCTTCCAGCTTCGGTATTCCTCGGAATTGCCGTGGCCTGAATAGACCTCGATCAGCGGAAAGCGTTCCGGCCGTTCGCGCGGGTCCAGCGCCTTGGTCCAGGTGGTTCCGGCGGGCGTATAGAACCCCCACGAGGATCCGTGCGGGATGATGAGCGGGGACAGTTTCTGCTCATCGATCAGCTTGCGTACGAGGTCCGAGGGACGGGCGGCCCGTTCCATACAATCCAGCGGCAGACGGTCCGAGGGCGTGCTGGCGTCGCAGGCAGGCTCCGCGGCCGTCGAACTCAGGAACCGATTGTAGTCGAAATAGGTCTGCCTGTTGGCGAAGTCGCCAATGGCGACCATCGGTGTCATGCGCTGGGCAATGCGCTTGGCCGTGCCGCCATCCGTTCCGGCCGTGGAGATCGCACGGGGCGAGACCTTGTCCTCGTCGAGGTCTCGGAAGATTACATTCTTGTGGCCGAAATGCGTTTCGGGCGTCCTGCCAACCTGTGTCCACTCGAAACCGATGAATGACACGAGGTCCGGGCTGTCCTTGCTGCCCGATACGCTCTGGCAAGAGCGGACCGTGTCCTTGATCTTCTTCCAGCGTGAGGTCGTGATCGACTCGGCGTGATCGGTCGTGGCCCAGAAATCGAGCGCCGAGCAGTAGCGTGCGAAGTCGCATGCATCGGCCAGCGGATGGATGCCCTTCCCTCCGAGCAGCGGGAGCGCATACTGGAACGCATCAACGGAAATGGTGGTGTGAACGTGCAGGTCGCCGAAGAGGATCTGCTTTTTGTCGCCTTGCGGGGCGGCGGCCGTCACGGCGGATGCCCGGGCGGCCATGACATGGGCAGGGACCTCGCGGCCCGTGATCGTGCCGGTATCGTGCTCGACGCCGAACCAGCCGTCGCGGGCGCTGATCCAGAACATGCCACCTCCTGCAACGAGGACGACGAGCAGGATGGCGAGCCCGATCAGGATACGGCGCATGAAGGTAAGCCCCAGGTCAGTGTTTGCCCAGGTCAGTCATAACGCAGTTCAAAACATGTGCAAATGCGAGATCAGGACTTGTTCGCGTTGAAATGCCACTGGGCGAGCGCAAGGTGCAGCACGTGAACCACAAGGAACACGCCAGCGACCAGGGGAAGAACCGCTTCGACTTTCTGCGGGTTGCTTGCAGATGCGAACGAGAACGCCGACAGCACAAACAGTGAGAGGATGGGCGAGAACAGAACGGCGATCAACTTAGGTGCCTTCCATGTGGGCTTGCCGGCGAGGTCCCACTGCATCGGCACGCGCGCATCCTTGGGCAACAGCAGATACCCGACGCCTGAGATGGCAAGCATGGCAGCGAACGTGGCACCAATCATGTCTGGCATGGTTGCTCCTGCTGGATGTGTCAGGCGGCGGATGGCTGGACGATCAATGTCGGCATGCTGAGGTGAAATCATAGACCGGTTCGCGCCTGATTGAAACCTTTGATCGGGCCGCCGATGCCTTCACATCTCCTTCAGTGCGGCTGCGATCATGGCGCGGATGGCCGCCGTCACCTTCGTGGCGCGGTCGGGTCGATACGTGAAGGGCGGGCCTTCGTCCATGTAGATGGATTGCGCCATCTCGAGCTGGATCGCGTGCACGCCCCTGCCCGGGTTGCCGTAGTGGCGCGTGATGTAGCCACCCTTGAAGCGGGCGTTCAGGACGGCGCTGAAGCTGCTGGCCTTGCCGGCGGCGAAGACGGCGTCGGCGATGTCTGCATCGCAGGACTTGCCGTCGAAGGTGCCGAGGTTCAGGTCAGGCAGGCGGCCTTCAAAGAGCTCCGGCAGGACACTTTCGATCGAGTGTGCGTCCCAGAGGATCACGCTGCCGTGGACTGCCTTCAGACGGGAAAGTTCCTGTGCGAGGGCGTCGTGCCAGGGCTGCCAATACTTCCGGCGGGCGATGATTTCATCGGTGCCCGGGGCCTCGCCCTCTCGGTAGAGAGGTTCGCCCTTGAAACTGTCGATCGGCACGAGGCCTGTCTTCTTCTGACCGGCATAGAGTTCCTGGTCATCCGGGGGCCGGTTGAGATCGACGACATAACGGGAATGGGTCGCCTCGATCCGGCTCGCGCCCATGGCCTCGAGGAACGCATAGAGGCGCGGCACATGCCAGTCTGTGTCGGGCATCATCCGCCCGACATCGGTCATGCGCGCGGCGATGTCAGCCGGAATGAACGTGCCCGAGTGCGGAAAGGACACGAGCAACGGAATCTGTCCGCGCGTGAGGTGGAAGATCGGGGGCTCGCTCATGTGCCAGAGGGCAAATGTATGTGCCCGTCCACCGCCGCGCGATAGCGGCCGCTGTCGACCAGGGCACGGGCGGCGGCGATGTCGGGTGCAAAGAAACGGTCCTCGGCGTAGAACGGTACGTCGGCGCGGATGGCTGCCATCTCGCGCTCCAGAATGGGGGATGACTTGAGCGGCCTGCGGAAGTCGATGCCCTGGGCCGCCGCCAGCAATTCGATGCCGATGATGCCGCTGGTGTTGGCGTGCATGTCGGACAGGCGCCTGGCGGCGAAGGTCGCCATCGAAACGTGATCTTCCTGGTTCGCCGAAGTCGGCAGCGAGTCCACGCTTGCGGGGTGGGCCAGCGACTTGTTCTCGGAGGCCAGTGCGGCAGCTGTCACGTGCGCGATCATGAAGCCCGAGTTCAGGCCACCGTTCTGCACGAGGAACGCCGGAAGGTTCGAGAGCGAGCGATCGATCAGCAGCGCGATGCGCCGTTCGGCCAGCGCACCGATCTCGGCCATGGCCAGCGCCAGGTGATCGGCAGCGAGCGCCACGGGTTCGGCGTGGAAATTGCCACCAGACAGGATCTCGCCCGTGTCGGCAAAGACCAGCGGGTTGTCGGACACCGCGTTGGCCTCGATCTCGAGAATGCCGGCGGCGTGGCGCAGGGCCTCGAGACAGGCGCCCATGACCTGGGGCTGGCAGCGGATCGAATAGGGATCCTGCACGCGGTCGCAGTCCTCGTGGCTGTGTCGGATCTGGCTGCCGTTCATCAGCGACTTCAGTGCCGCGGCTGCATCAGCCTGGCCGCGATGGCCCCGGACGGCATGGATGCGCGGGTCGAAGGGGGTGTCGGAGCCGAGGATCGCGTCCGTCGTCATCGCGCCGGAGACAAGGGCTGCCGAGAAAATGTTCTCGGCAGCAAAGAGGCCCTGGAGGGCGAGCGCGGTCGACACTTGCGTGCCGTTGATGAGGGCGAGACCCTCCTTGGCTTCTAGCTTCAGCGGCTCGAGGCCTGCGCGCGCGAGGGCGTCGGCGGCGGACATCTCGTAGCCGCGATAGCGCACGCGCCCGACACCGATCAGCGCGCAGGAGAGGTGCGCGAGCGGCGCCAAATCGCCCGAGGCGCCGACTGAGCCCTTCACCGGAATCTGGGGCAAGAGGTCGAAGTCGAGAAACTTCTTCAGGCGA
>JBILGJ010000192.1:0-5953 GCA_044351125.1 Micropepsaceae bacterium | reverse complement strand
CCGATCGGTTGCCTTTAAAATGCGTTGCGCGTCCTCGGGCCGCTGTTGAAAGGCGAGCATCGACTGGTTGACCCTTTTCATGGGCCGCACGAACAGGATGTACAGTACCCAGAAGACGAGGCCGGATGTGATGAGGGCTATAAGGAGCGAGAGATAAAGCAGGCGTTCGCTGTAGTTCAGCATGTCCTCGCGGATCGTGTCCTCCTGGAGGAGGATCTCGATGGCGTCGCCGCCTGTCATTCCGGGGTATGTGATCACACGCAGCACGCGCGGTCCGGAACTGGCGAGGCAGTCTATGCTGCGCCAGATCAGTTCAACCCAGTTCGGTGAACGCAGGTCGATGGAAGCGTCAGGTTCCGGCAGGATGACTTCGCCGAGATAGATTTCGCGCTGGTCCCCGCGCAGCACCGCGATGCGACGAATTCCGGCGTTTACGAGCAGTTCGGTGCGCAGCGTGTCGTAGAGGCCACTTTCGCCGCGTTCGTCGAGAGCAGTGACGGCGACTTGCGCACTCGAGATGCGGTAGGACAGAAGATCCAGATAGTGCCGTGCCGCGGATGGCACATAGATGATCATCTGTGCGGCGAGCACGAAGAGTGACGTGAAGAAGAGGAGGCGGCCGGACAGGCTTGCGACCAAGTGCCGGTAGAAGAAATCCCTTGTGTTTCTGAGTGCAGAACCCATCGGGGACACGTAGCATAGTGCGCGGCGTCTCGCGACCGGATTTCGATCCTGTCAGGCCCGTGGATTGAAGAGTGAAAGAATCTTAACCACTGCCCGGGTGGTGCGGGAAAACAGGGTTGGCGTGAAGTGTGCGCCGGCGGCCCGCTTTGAAACTTCGGCGAGTGTCGGGTAGGGCACGATGAGGCTGGCCACGGTGCTCAGTTTCATCTTCTGGCTGATTGCCATTACCCAGGGCAGGATCAGTTCGCCGGCATGAGGCCCGACAATGGTTGCGCCGACGGGTCGTCCGCGCACGATAACGATCTTTGCGAATCCATGGGTCTCGTGCATGGCTTGGGCCCTGTCATTGTCGTGCAGGGGCCAGCGCGTGATGCGAACAGGCAGCCCTTTCTCGCGGGCCTCGCGTTCGGTCATCCCGGCGTGTGCCAGCTCTGGGTCTGTGTAGGTGCACCAGGGAAGTGCCGCATAATTCACCTTCGCGCTTGTCTTGAACAGGAGCCGTCGCACCAGCAGGCCAGCGTGATAGCCCGCGACATGGGTGAATTGCGGTCCCCCGGCCACGTCGCCGATGGCGAAGATCCTTTTGTTCGACGTCTGAAGGCCTGCGTCAACCTCGATGCCCCTTGATGTGTAGCGAACGCCCGCCGCTTCGAGGTTGAGACCCTTGACGTTTGGTGTGCGGCCGGCCGCGAGCAGAACGTGGGTACCCTCGATCGTCTCGGGCTTGCCGGCATTGGTTACGGTCACCGTGATCGCACCGGTGCTGCCCGCGACGGCGGTAACGGTCGTGTTCTCCCGAATGTCGATGCCATCGGCCAGCAGGCGCTGGCGCACGACGGCAACGGCCTCTGGATCATCCTTCGGCATCACGGTGCGACCCTCCAGCAGGGTCACGCGCGAACCGAGCCTGCGATGCGCCTGGGCCATCTCCATGCCAATGGGCCCGCCGCCAATGATCACGAGGTGCCCCGGCAGGACGGTGTTGTCGAAGACCGTTTCATTGGTCAGGAACGGTGTTGTCTCAAGGCCTGGTATCGGGGGCCTGAAGGCCGATGAGCCGGTCGCGATGACGAAGTAGCTTGCGCTGATGCGATGTGGCCCGGCTTCGACCTCTGCCGGTCCCACGAAGCGTGCATCGGCCTTGATCACGTGCACGCCCAGTTTTTCGAAGCGCTCAACCGAGTCGTTCGGTTCAATGGCGGCGATCACGGCCTTCACGTGACGCATGACGGCGGCAAAATCGACGCCGGGTTCTCCCGCGTTGATGCCGAATTCCGGCCCGCGCCTCGTCGCCTCGGCATGTGCGGCCGAGGCGATCAGTGCCTTTGATGGTACGCAGCCGAAGTTGAGACAGTCCCCTCCCATGAGATGACGCTCGACGAGGACCACCTTGCGGCCGAGTTGTGCGGCGCCAGCGGCCAGCGACAGGCCGCCCGATCCTGCGCCGATGATGCAGATGTCCGCCTTGATGCGGTTTGTCATTTCGTGTCGCCCCTGCTGCCGGTGAGCGCGCGATAGACGACTGGTATCAGCGAGAGCAGGATCAGCCCTGCGATGGGAATGTAGAAGTCAGGTCGCGCAATCAGGCTCATGAGGCTGAGGTCTGGTTGCTCGCCCGCCTCGAACAGGGCGTTGAGGCCATTGCCGATCGAGGCGAACACGAAGGCCCCGGGAATGATGCCAATGGCTGTCGTCACGACAAAGGTCAGCAGCGACACACCAAGGAAGGCGGGCGCGAGGTTCACCAGCCAGAAGGGAAAAAGCGGCACCAGTCGCAGGATCAGCATGTAGGAGAAGGCATTGCGCCTGAAGCCGTCTTCCATGGACTTGATCCTGCCGCCAAAGCGACGCCGCAGCGGTTCGCCCAGTGCGGAGCGGGCAATCGCGAAGAGCAGTGTGGCTCCTATCGTCGCGCCGATTACGATCCAGGCTGCGCCAAAGACACTGCCGAAAAGGAAGCCGCCCGTGACGGACAGGACGGCACCGGCAGGCAGTGACGCTGCAGCCACGACGATGTAGGCGGTAATGAAGACGAGGACGGCTTCGGTCCGGTTGGCCTGGACCCATTCCTTCAGCGTGGCCCTGTTTTCGCGCAAGGTGTCGAGTGTGAGGTAGTCGTTCAGGCCCAATGCAAAGAACGCCACGAAGGCGGCGAGCAGGGGCAGCAGCGGTGCCAGGCGATCGAGCGTCGAGGGGCTTGCAGGGTCTGTCATGGCCTCACTTTGCCTCGTTCAGGTTCCAGTCATAGTCGTAGCCGTCGATTTCGCGAAGCCCGGCCAGTTCACGTTGCAGGCCTGGTTCTGCATAGGTCGCCAGATGACGTATGACATCGGCGTCCGTTTGGCCAAAATCCTCGCGGTACCATTGCCAGATGCGCGAGATGACAAGCTTGCCATTCTTCACGCTGACGCCGCGGGGATGGTTCACATAGCTGCGGGCACCTTCGTCGAGCATGGCTTCAAGCGTTTTCGCCGTGAAGGGCCTTGCTGCAAGGTTCGGGCAGCCGATCGAGGCGCAGTTCACGGCGTAGTGGATGCGCGGGTCCTTCCATTGCTTGCGCAGGATGCCGTGCTCCACGTCGTCGAGGGAGAGTGTCCGGCCCTCGACCGTCATGTTCTTCTGTTTCCAGGGACCGATCGAGAAGAGGCCTCCGAGCGAGATGTCACGGATGGATTTCACCGGATAGTGATCGAGGACGATATCGATGGTCTTGGCGTTATAGAGGTTGATCCAGAAGGCCATCTGCGCGTCGCGCGGCAGGGCTGAGACCCGCGTGGCTTCGAGCGTCGCTATGTATTGCTTCAGCAGCGAGCGGTCAGCGGGCGTCACGCGGCCATAGGCAAACAGGTTGAGGCCATCCGGTCTTGCCACGATGTAGCGCGAGAGGATCTGTCCCCACGCGAGATGTTCGGTGTCCATTTGAACGGGTTGTCCTGGCGGCGGCGTGGTCGGGGCTGGTGCGGCAAGGGCGGCGTTGAGTGACAGCGCCATGCATAGCAGAAGGCCAGCGGCGATACGCCTCCCTGCGCCCGGCGCGGGCCGTTCAGCCGCGGATTTGGATGCGAATGACTGTTTCATGCTGCTTGTTACCCTGCTTCTGGTCGTCTTACGTGCTGAAAGAGGGGGTGGATGGGTGCCCCGGTCGGCATGGGCACCCCGGAAGCGAATTGACTTCAGGGGCCAAAATCCGTATATGCCACCCCTCCCGTCGGACCGCAGAGATCAAGGACTTCAGCCGTGAAGCGCACATATCAGCCCTCCAAGCTTGTCAGGAAGCGCCGCCACGGGTTCCGTTCGCGTTCGGCAACGGCCAATGGCCGCAAGGTTCTGGCCAATCGGCGTGCCCACGGCCGCAAGCGCCTGTCCGCCTAACCATCTTTCCCTTTGTCATCGCAAAACCCCACTCCTTGCGTGGTCAAAATGTCGCGCCTTGAGAAGAGGGCCGACTTCCTGCGCCTCGCCAAGGGGCAGCGGTACTCGACCGAAGGGCTGGTCCTGCAGATGCAGCCCAACCCGGACGGCGGAACAGGGTTGCGCGCGGGATTCACTGCCACAAAAAAATTGGGCAATGCCGTCGTTCGAAACCGCACAAAACGCCGATTGCGGGAGGTGGCGCGGCTCGTGCTCCCACTTTTTGCGAAACCCGGGTGCGACTATGTGCTAATCGGGCGCGAAGCAACGGCATCACGGCCGTTCGCATCGCTCATCGAAGACCTCAAACGCGCGCTTGCCCGCGTGCACGCAGCCCGACCCAGGAAGGCAGAGACGCAATGAACGCGACCGCGCTCATGTCGAGACTCGCGAAGGCCCTGCTGAAGGCCCCGATTATCGTCTATCGCCTCGCGATCTCGCCCTTTCTTGGCCGGAACTGCCGGTTCGAGCCATCCTGTTCGGTGTATGCGCTCGAGGCGATCGAACGGCACGGCGCGCTGACCGGTACCTGGCTTATGGTCCGAAGGCTTGCGCGCTGTCATCCCATCACGTGGCTCGGCGGCAGCCATGGGTACGACCCCGTGCCCCAGCCGCGTTGCTCACACAAGACCCACACCCCGACCGGTAGACACGAATGAACGGCAACAGACCCGACACCAGAAACTATCTCATTGCGCTGCTGCTGAGCGCCTTTGTCCTGCTGGTCTGGCATTTCCTTTTCATCGCCCCGATGGCGGAGCGGCAGAAGCTGGCCGCCGAGCGTGCAGCGGCAGCGCAAAAGCTTGCCGAGGGCGAGGGGGCCGCAGGGCCTGCAGCTACCGGAGTGCCTGGCATGCCCGGTTCTGCGGGGCCCGTGAAGGCGCAGACGCGCGAGGCGGCGCTTGCCTCGGGCGGAGCGCGGCTTGTTTTCGAGAACGACAAGGTCGATGGCTCGATCCGGCTGACGGGTGCGCAGATCGACAATCTGAGGCTCAAGAAATATCGCGAGACGCTTGATCCGGCGAGCGACGAGGTCATCTTCCTGACACCGCGCGGGACGGCAAGCGCGACGTTCGCCGAGACAGGCTGGGTGCCTGCGCCCGGTTCGCAGACGCGCGTGCCCGATGCGACGAGCGTGTGGACCAGCAGCAATACAGCGCTTTCGCCGGGAAAGCCCGTCACGCTGACCTGGGACAATGGCCAGGGCTTGGTGTTCATCCGGCGCGTTGCCATCGACGAGAATTACATGTTCTCGGTAACGGACGGCGTGCAGAACAATACTGGCGTGCCGGTCACGCTGTTCCCGTATGCGATCGCCACGCGTGAGGGCGAGCCCAAGCACACGCCGCAATGGACGCTGCATGAGGGGCTGTTCGGCGTTCTTGCGGGGCTGCTCGAGAAATATACCTATGCCGACCTGCGTGATGCCAAGGAGCCGGAAGCAAAGTTCGAGGGTACCGGTGGCTGGCTTGGCATTACGGACAAGTACTGGATGGTCACGGTCGTGCCGCCGCAGAACGAGAAGTACACCGGGCGTTTCTCGATTGCCCGGGAGCGGCAGGGCGAGGTGTTCCGTGCCGACTATCTGCTGCAGCCGCGCAACGTGGCCGCCGGGGGCAATGCGAGCGTGACGCATCACGTTTTTGCGGGCGCCAAGATCGTGTCTCTGGTCGAAGCGTACCAGAAGCAGCTGGGCATCCTGCGCTATGACATGACGATCGACTGGGGCTGGTTCTCGTTCTTCACGTACTGGATCTTCCAGGCGCTGGACCTGATCAACCACCAGGTCGGCAATTTCGGCATCGCGATCATCATCCTCACGATCATCGTCAAGATCATCTTCTATCCGCTGGCCAAT
>JBILGJ010000010.1:0-17708 GCA_044351125.1 Micropepsaceae bacterium | reverse complement strand
GGACGGGGCTGCGTTTGTCCGGGATGCCGTCGCGCGGGGTGCGGTTGCGGTCCTGGGCGGAGAGGGCCTGAAGGGTCAGGAAGCGGGCGTTCCCCTGATCATCGACGCCAATCCAAGATTGCGGCTCGCGATGATGGCCGCGCGGTTCCATCCGCGCCAGCCCGAGACCATCGTTGCTGTCACGGGCACCAACGGGAAGACGTCGGTTGCCTCGTTCACCCGCCAGATCTGGGCGTCACTTGGCCATGCAGCGGCAAGCTTCGGCACCGTGGGCATCGTGTCACCCAAGGGTACGCGCGGGCTCAGCCATACCACGCCGGATCCTGTCGAGATCCACCGGCTTCTCGATGAACTCGCGACCGAGGGCGTGACGCATGCGGCTTTCGAATCCTCAAGCCACGGGCTTGCGCAGTACCGGGCCGACGGCGTGCGCCTGAAGGCGGCGGGTTTCACCAACCTGACGCGCGATCATCTCGACTATCACCAGACGCTCGAGGCCTACGAGGCTGCGAAGCTGCGGCTGTTCCTCGAGGTGCTGCCGGCCGAGGGTGTCGCCGTCATCAATGCCGATGGTGCGGGGGCAGATGCCTTCGTGCGTGCCGTGCGCCGGCGCGGCGTGCGCCTGCTTGCGGTTGGCGAGCAGGGTGGGGACTTGCGCATGACAGCGCGCTCGCCTGTTGGGGACGGGCAGCAGGTCGGCGTGTCGTGGCAGGGGCGCGACTTCAGTTTCCAGTTGCCGCTTGCCGGCGCGTTCCAGGCGTCGAACGCGCTCGTGGCGGCGGGTCTTGTGCTGGCCACGGGTGGGGATGCCGCACGTGTCTTTGCCGCCCTCGGCGGTCTTGCTGGTGCACCCGGGCGGCTGGAAAAGATCGGCACGACGGCTGCGGGCGTTCCTGTCTATGTCGATTATGCGCATACGCCGGATGCGCTGGAGACCGTGCTGAAGGCGCTCCGGCCACACGCGCGCGGTCGGCTGTGGGTCGTGTTCGGATGCGGCGGCGACCGCGATGCGGGCAAGCGCCCCCTGATGGGCGCGGCGGCAAAGGCGCTTGCCGATCGCGTGATCGTCACGGACGACAATCCCCGGACCGAGACGGCAGTTCTCATTCGCGCGGCTGTCCTGCAGGGTGCTGCAGGTGCGCTCGAGATCGGTGACAGGGCGCGGGCCATTGCCGCTGCGGTTGACGGCGCGGAGCCGGGTGATGTTGTTGTTGTCGCTGGCAAGGGGCATGAAGCCGGGCAGATCATCGGTCGCGAGGTCCTGCCCTTTAGCGATGCCGACGAAGTGCGTGCCGCGATTGCAAGAACAAGGACAGGCTGAGATGGAACCGCTCTGGACGCTGAAGACGATCGCGCAGGCTTGCGGGGTATCCTGCGCGGGAGATGGTGCTGTCGGGGGCCTTTCCATCGATACGCGCACCCTGGTGCCGGGAGATCTTTTCGTTGCCCTCAAGGATGTGCGTGACGGACATGACTTTGTGCCGGACGCGATTGGGAAGGGTGCTGCGGCCGCGCTTGTGTCGCGCGACGTGCCAGGCGTTCCGCCGGAACGCCTCATCAAGGTTGCCGACACGCTGAAGGGGCTTGAGGCCCTCGCCGGGGCCCGGCGTGCGCAGGTCAGTGCACGCGTTGCGGCTGTGACCGGCAGCGTTGGCAAGACCAGCACCAAGGAGGCCTTGCGGCACCTGCTTTCACTGCAGGCTGCCACGCATGCGTCGGTTGCGTCGTACAACAATCTCTGGGGCGTGCCATTGTCGCTTGCGCGCATGCCGGTTTCCACCCGCTATGGAATCTTCGAGATCGGCATGAACCATGCCGGCGAGATCACGCCACTCACGGCGCAGGTGAGGCCGCATGTTGCGATCGTCACAATGGTCGCCGCCGTGCACCTCGAAAACTTCGCCTCGGTTGCGGGCATTGCCGATGCCAAGGGCGAAATCTTCTCGGGGCTCGAGCCAGGGGGCATCGCGGTCATCAACGGCGACATCGAGTGGACGGATCGCCTGGTCGCGCATGCGCGCGCAGCCGGCGCTTCGCGCGTTGTCACCTATGGGCGTGCGGCCGGCGCGGATATCAGGCTTGTCGACCAGTCCCTGCATGAAGAGCATTCGCAGGCCACGATTGCCTACAAAGGGCGGAGCCTCAGCTACCGGATCGGGGCGCCCGGGGATCACTGGGTGATGAACAGCCTGGGGGTTCTTGCCGTCATCGAGGCGCTCGGGGGATCGCTGGAGCAGGCGGCCTCGGACATGGCGACGCTCAGTGCCCTTTCGGGGCGCGGCGCACGGGAACGGCTCAAGGTGGGTGGCGGGACATTCGACCTGATTGACGAAAGCTACAACGCCAACCCGTTGTCGATGGCCACGGCCATAGCGAACCTGGGCCGGGCAGTTCCGGGCCCTGGTGGGCGGCGGATCGCCGTCCTGGGCGACATGCTGGAACTCGGGCCGCAGGCCGCTGAATTGCACGCGGGGATTGCCGCGCCGCTTGCAACCCACGGGATCGACCTTGTCTACCTGAGCGGGCCCCTGATGCGGAGCCTCTGGGAAAGCGTTGCCGAAACGCAGCGCGGGGGGTATGCAAGCGCGTCGAATGAAATTGCCAGGAATGTCGCCGAGACGGTCCGTCCCGGCGACGTCGTCATGATCAAGGGATCTTACGGATCGAAGATGCGGATCGTGGTCGATGCCCTCAGGGCGTTGAGCGCCGCCAACCGGTCCTGATCGGGGAACAATGCTTTATCACCTGCTTGTGCCGCTGTCCGACACTGTCCAGTTCTTCAACGTGTTCCGCTACCTGACCTTCCGGACGGGCGGGGCGATCATGACGGCGCTCATCATCGCGTTCCTGATCGGGCCGGCGCTCATCCGCTGGCTGAAGGTCAAGCAGGGCAAGGGCCAACCGATCCGCGAGGACGGGCCGCAGCGTCACCTCCTGGAGAAGAAGGGCACGCCGACCATGGGCGGGCTCATGATCCTGATTGCGCTGTCGATCTCGACGCTGCTCTGGGCGGACCTGACCAATCCCTATGTCTGGATCGTGCTGGGTGTGACGCTGAGTTTCGGGCTCCTGGGCTGGTGGGATGACTACCTCAAGGTGTCGAAGCGTTCGCCTGATGGTGTCTCGGGCCGGGTCAAGCTTGTCTGGCAGTCGGTCATTTCGATTGCCGCCACGATCGCGATCATGGAGTTGCACAAGCTGGCACCCGGGCCGCAGCCCCTGTCGGGTGCTGTCGCGATCCCGTTCCTGAAGGATGTGCTGGTCGCCCTCGGTCCCTTCTTCATCATCTTCGGCCTGCTTGTCATCGTGGGGGCGTCGAATGCCGTGAACCTTACGGACGGGCTTGACGGGCTTGCGATCATGCCGGTGATGATCGCGGCGGCGAGCTTTGCGCTGATCTGCTACATCGTCGGGCGCGCGGATTACACGACGTATCTTCAGATCCATTTCGTTCCGGGCACGGGCGAGCTTGCGGTCCTGTGCGGGGCGCTTGTGGGCGCGGGGCTCGGGTTCCTCTGGTACAATGCGCCGCCGGCCATGGTGTTCATGGGTGACACCGGATCGCTGGCGCTGGGCGGACTGCTCGGAGCGACGGCCGTGGCCATCAAGCACGAGATCGTGCTTGGCATCATCGGCGGGTTGTTCGTCCTCGAGGCCATGTCGGTGATGATCCAGGTCGTCTCGTTCAAGCTTACGGGAAAGCGGGTGTTCAAGATGGCGCCCATCCATCACCATTTCGAGCAACTGGGCTGGCGCGAACCCACGATTGTCATCCGGTTCTGGATCATTGCGGTGGTGCTTGCGCTGATCGGTCTTTCGACGCTGAAGATCCGGTGAGCGTGTGATCGGGGTCGATTGCTACCGCGGCAAGACAGTTGCGGTCTTCGGACTTGCGCGGTCGGGCATCTCGTCGGCACTGGCGCTGGCTGCAGGCGGGGCGAACGTGCTGGGCTGGGACGACAAGGCGCCTGCGCGACAGGCGGCGGAAGCTGCCGGCGTGCGGGTGCACGACCTCAACACCATCGACTGGCAGACGATTGCCGCGCTGGTGCTCAGCCCCGGGGTTCCGCTGACCCATCCGGCCCCGCACCCCTTCGTGCTCAAGGCGCGAGAGGCGCGCAGCGAAGTCATCGGCGACGTGGAACTGTTCTTCCGCTCCATCCGCGCCACGGACGAGGGGCGTGCCGCGCGCATCGTGTGCATCACGGGCACCAACGGCAAGTCGACCACGACGGCCCTGATCGGGCACATGCTGCAGCGGCTGGGCTTTGCGGCCGAGGTCGGCGGGAACATCGGAAAGCCCGTCCTGGACCTTGCTCCACCAACGGCAAACCGCGCCTATGTGCTTGAGCTTTCGTCCTTCCAGATTGACCTGACCCCTTCGCTGCATCCGGATGTTGCGGTGCTGCTGAACGTCACCCCGGATCATCTCGACCGCCATGGCACGATGGAGAACTATGCGCAGGTCAAGTCCCGCATCTTTTCGCACCAGGGGCGGGGCGACCATGCGGTGATTGGTGTCGACGACGACTGGTGTGCACAGATCGCAGCCCGCCTGTCCGCGCGTGGCGATGTCGGCGTGCTGCCCGTTTCGGTGGGCAGGGTGCTGGGGCGGGGCGTTCATGTGATCGACGGGGTACTGTTGGATGCGGCGGGCGCCACGTCGCGCAAGGTGCTCGACCTCAGGACGCTGTTGCACCTGCCGGGCACGCATAACTGGCAGAACCTTGCGATTGCCTATGCGGCGGTCAAGCCGCTTGTCCGCGATGCCGCCGAGATTGCGGGTACGATGCCGTCTTTTCCGGGGCTCGCACACCGGATCGAGAGCGTCGGCACGCTGAAGGGCGTGCGGTTCGTGAATGACTCCAAGGCGACCAATGCCGATGCGGCGGCCCGGGCGCTGGCCTGCTTCGATGACATCTACTGGATCGCCGGTGGCAAGGCGAAGGAGGGGGGCATCGAAAGCCTCTCGCCGTTTCATCCGCGGATCCGCCGTGCCTATCTCATCGGAGCAGCAACGGACAGTTTTTCCGCGATGCTCGAAGGGCGGGTCGCCACCACAAAGTCAGGAACGCTGGCCGTCGCCATGCGGCAGGCCTATGCCGATGCCAAGGCTGCCGGTGGCGGGATCGTGCTTCTGTCGCCAGCCTGCGCGTCGTTCGACCAATTCCGGGATTTCGAGCACCGGGGAGATGAATTTAAGAAAATCTTCAGCATGATTGCCGAAGAACAAAAGGGCTGAGGAGCTTCGCCATGGCCTTGCTTTCGCGCACCGACCGGAGCGTGCTTTCGAACTGGTTGTGGACCGTCGACCGCTGGTCGCTGGCAGCCGTCGTGACGCTCATCGTGTCCGGGGTGCTGCTTGCGCTTGCGGCGAGCCCCGCGGTCGCCGGCCGCATCGGCCTCGAGCCGTTCTATTTCGTCTACCGGCAGCTCAGCTTCGTTGCCCCTGCGCTTGTCATGATCTTCATCATGTCGCTGTGCAATCCCCGCGATGTCCGTCGCGTGGCGCTTGGCCTTTATGCGTTATCGCTTGTGCTGATGGTCGCTGCGCTGTTCATCGGACCCGAGATCAAGGGGGCGCAGCGTTGGCTGCAGTTCGGGCCTTTCTCGATCCAGCCTTCGGAATTTGCAAAGCCCGCGGTCGTTGTGCTGGCAGCGGCGGCGCTGGCCGAGGCGAACCGCACGCCCGGGTTCCCGGGACTTGCGCTGGCGTGCGGGCTGTTTGGGTCGGTCGCGGGCCTGCTCGTGCTGCAGCCTGACTTCGGGCAGACGCTTTTGCTGTCGCTCGTCTTTGCCGGGCTTCTTTTTCTTGCCGGCCTGCGCTGGTACTGGATGGCCGCGTTCGGCGGGCTGGGCCTTGCTGGAAGCGCCGCCGCCTACATGCTGGTGCCGCACGTGGCCAGCCGCATCGACCGGTTCATCAATCCGGATGCGGGCGACCGGTTCCAGGTGAATACCGCGCTCAATGCGTTCGTGCACGGAGGCGTCACGGGCGTGGGGCCTGGCGAGGGCGAGCTCAAGTTCAGGCTGCCGGACGCCCATACCGATTTCATCTTCGCGGTTGCTGCCGAGGAGTTCGGGCTTGCCGCGTGCGTCCTGCTTGTCTTCCTGTTCGGCGTCATTGTCTGGCGGGCGCTGCAGCGGGCGAGCGATGAAACCGACCATTTCATCCAGCTTTCGGTGGCAGGCCTTGCGTTGCTGTTCGGCCTGCAGGCTGTGATCAACGTCGCCGTGAGCCTCAGTCTCATGCCGGCCAAGGGCATGACGCTGCCCTTCGTATCCTATGGCGGTTCGTCGATGCTGGCGGTCTCGATCACCGTGGGCATGCTGCTTGCACTCACGCGCGAGCGCTTCCCGGGCTACCGGAGGTACTGATGTCCAGACCTGTTGTCATCGCGGCGGGCGGTACGGGCGGACACATCTTTCCGGCGCAGTCGCTGGCCGAGGAACTGGCCCGTCGCGGGCGACGCGTGATCCTGATGACCGACGACCGCGGCCACAACTATGCGCAGTCCTTTCCGAATGCCGAAATCGTCACCGTGCCTTCGGCCACATTCGCCGGCCGCGGACTGGTTGGGAAGGGGCTTGCGGTTCTCAGGCTTGCCCGTGGTGCCTTGGTTGCGTGGCTTGCGCTGGGCCGCATCAAGCCGGCCGTCGTGGTCGGCTTTGGTGGCTATCCGGCGCTGCCGACCCTTTTTGCGGCCGTGCGGCGCGGGTTGCCGACAGTCATCCATGAGCAGAATGCCGTTCTTGGACGCGTGAACCGCTGGCTGGCGCCCGGTGTCAGCCGCATTGCCTCGAGCTTCCCGGCGCTTTCGCATGTGGACGAGATCATCCGGTCGCGGGTTGCCATGACCGGGAACCCCGTGCGTCCGGCAGTCGTGCAACATGCACAGCCTTACAAGCGCCCGGAGCGATCCGGTCCCTTCCGGCTTCTCGTCTTCGGCGGCAGCCAGGGCGCGCGCGTGTTTGCGACACTTGTTCCCGAGGCGATCGCCCTGCTTGCGCCCGACTTGCGACAGCGGCTCAGGGTGGTTCAGCAATGCCGGCCCGAGGATATCGAGGCCGCGCGGCAGCGTTATGAGGGGCTTGGGATCGAGGCCACCCTGTCGAGCTTCTTCACCAACATGGGGGTGCTGATGGCCGAGGCGCACCTCATCGTCAGCCGCGCCGGTGCCTCGACCGTGACCGAGGAATGCGTCTCGGGGCGGCCGGCGATCCTGATCCCCTATCCCTTTGCCATGGATGACCACCAGTCGGCCAATGCGCGGCAGGTTGAAGCAGAAGGCGGCGCCTGGAGCTTTCCGGAGAAGTCCCTGACGGCTCAAATGCTGGCGGCCAAGGTGACGGAGCTCATGGAGAACCCGGTTTTGCTTGAGACTGCGGCCTCGAAAGCGCTAAGCCTAGGCCGTGCCGACGCGGCTGGCCGCCTTGCTGACCTGGTTGAACAGACCGGAGGGCTTGCCGCGAACGCGTCCTGATCCTGACCCGGAGCTACCGTTCGTCCATGAGCCGCATTCCCCTCCAGATTGGCCCCCTGCATTTCATCGGCATCGGCGGCATCGGCATGAGCGGCATCGCCGAGGTGATGCACAACCTTGGCTACAAGATCCAGGGTTCGGACGCGTCCGAGAGCGCGAACGTCAAGCGGCTTCGCAGCCTTGGCATCCGCATCTCGATCGGGCATGCGCGCGAGCACCTGGGTGATGCGGCGGTCGTCGTTTATTCGTCGGCGGTCAAGCCGGACAATCCCGAGCTTTCGGCGGCGCGTGCACGCCACATTCCGACGGTGCGGCGCGCCGAGATGCTGGCCGAACTCATGCGCCTGAAAAGCGCGGTGGCCATTGCCGGTACGCACGGGAAAACTACCACGACCACGATGGTGGCCTCGCTGCTCGAGGCGGGCGGCTTCGATCCGACCGTGATCAACGGTGGCATCATCAATGCCTACGGCACCAATGCGCGGCTGGGGCAAGGCGAATGGATGGTGGTCGAGGCCGATGAGTCCGATGGCACGATGGTCAAGCTGCCAGCGACGATTGCGGTCGTCACCAACATCGATCCGGAACATCTTGACCACTACAAGGGTTTCGACGGGCTGAAGCGCGCCTTCGACACGTTCGTGCAGAATATCCCGTTCTATGGCTTTGCAGTGCTGTGCATCGACCATCCGGAGGTGCAGGCCATGTTCGGGCGTGTCAGCGACCGGCGGCTCATCTCTTACGGATTTGGGCCGCAAGCCGACGTGCGTGCGATCAATGTGCGCTTCGAGGGCGGGGTTTCGCATTATGACGTCGTGTTCTCGGACCGGGCCAAGGGCACGACGCGCACGCTGGCGGGGCTGATGCTGCCCATGCCGGGCGAGCACAATGTGCAGAATTCGCTGTCGGCCATTGCGGTGGCGCGCGAGCTTGGCATTCCGGATGTCACCGTGCGCGAGGCGCTGGCGCAGTTCGAGGGTGTCAAGCGGCGCTTCACCAAGACGGGGGCCTGGAACGGTGTCACCATCATCGATGACTATGCGCATCATCCGGTCGAGGTGCTTGCAGCCATGAAGGCGGCGCGGCAGGTGGCGTCGGGGCGTGTGATCGCGGTGCTGCAGCCGCATCGCTATTCGCGCCTGAATGACCTGTTCAAGGAATTCTCGACCTGCCTGCACGGCGCGGATGCAGTGATCGTCACGGATGTCTATGCGGCCGGCGAGGCGCCGATCGAGGGCGTGTCGCGCGATGCGCTGGTCGAGAGCATGCGCGCCCATGGCCACCGGCAGGTGATCCCGCTTTCCTCGCCCGAGGCGCTGCCGAAGCTTGTCGCCGAGATGGCACGCTCTGGCGACTATGTCGTGTGCCTGGGTGCCGGCTCGATCACCAACTGGGCCAACATGCTGCCGGGCCAGCTGCAGGCTCTGTCCGAGAGCAAGGGTTGAGACGATGGCAGGTGAGGGCGAGGCCCTGATCGCGCGCCTGCCGCGTGTCCGGGGGCCCTATACGGCCAATGCCGCGATCCGCGACCTGACGTGGTTCAGGGCTGGTGGGCCTGCGGATGTTCTGTTCATTCCGGCTGACGCGGATGACCTTGCCGCGTTCCTGGCGGGGTGTCCGGCCGATGTGCCTGTGCTTGTGATCGGCGTCGGGTCGAACCTGCTCGTGCGCGATGGCGGTGTTCCCGGCGTCGTCATCCGGCTGGGGCGCGGGTTCATGAACATCACGCGTGAGGGCGACACCCGTCTGCGTGCGGGTGCTGCGGTGCTTGACGTGGCGCTGGCGAAGGCGGCGCTGGAGGCGGGGCTTGCGGGGCTTGAGTTCATGCGCGGCATTCCTGGCGGCGTGGGCGGGGGCTTGCGCATGAATGCAGGCGCCTATGGGCGCGAGTTCAAGGATACGCTGGTCGAGGCGGTGGCGCTGACGCGGACGGGGGCGCGGGTCGTGCTGTCGAATGCCGAGATGGGCTTTTCCTATCGCAAGTCGGACGTGAAGGCGGATCTGATCTTCATCGAGGGACTGTTCGAGGGTACGCCCGGCGACAAGGCCGAGATCGAGGCGCGCATGAACGAGATCACGCGCTCGCGCGAGGCGACGCAGCCCATCCGCAGCCGGACGGGCGGGTCGACTTTCAAGAACCCTCCCGGTCACAAGGCCTGGCAGCTCATTGATGCGGCCGGGTGCCGGGGCCTGAGGCATGGCGACGCCGAGGTTTCGACCCTGCACTGCAACTTCCTGATCAATCACGGCAAGGCTTCCGGCAACGAGATCGAGGCCCTGGGCGAGGAGGTCCGTGCGCGCGTCAAGGCGCAGAGCGGTGTCGAGCTTGAATGGGAGATCAAGCGGGTGGGGCGGGGCTGAGCGCTGACAGGGCCGGATCAGGCCTGCCATACCCGCGGGGGCTTGCATTATACGATCCCGGCTGTGCATCCTGACTGGAATCAGGATGGAGGCGATCATGCAAGTAGTGAAATCCGGCTTGTGGTTCTTGCCCGCAATGCTTGGCGCCTGCCTGTTCCTTGTGCCTGGACGCCCTGCGCAGGCGATCATCAACGGGGACGCCGTCGACGCCGCCGGCTTCAGTTCGTATGTCTCGATCCGGGGGATCAGCCGCTTTCCCAGCCAGAAGGGTGCAGAAGTGAACGCCTGCGGCGGCACGCTGATTGCGCCAAACTGGGTGCTGACGGCGTCGCATTGCAAGCCTGCCTTTGCCGATCCGGCCAACAGGAAGGTTACGCTGGAGGTGGGCGTTCATGTACAGGCGGATGGCAGTTTTGGTGGACGGTTGCGCGTGATCGAGGCCCATATTGCGCCGGCGCGGCTGGGTGGGGAGCGTGTCGATGCGGCCCTTCTGAAGCTGGACGGCGATGCGACGAAGGCCGGCGCCACGGTTGCAAAAATCTTTGACGGTGATGTTGCCGAGGGCCTGGCTACGGTTACCGTGGGGCTTGGCACCGGCATGAGCGGGGCGAAGCTGCAGTCCTATTCCTCGGTTGTCGCCGCCAGCTCCCATTGCGACAGTCCGTGGGTGGATTTTGATCCTGGCCATGACATCTGCGTTGGTGTCGCCGGTTCAAAGCAGCGTACGGGCTATGGCGATTCCGGCGGTCCGGTTTATGTGCGGCGCGACGCTTCGGCCGAGCCGGTGCTGCTGGGGGTAGTCAAGGGTGGCGTGAAGCTGAGCGAAACGGGCAACCAGGAGAGCGAGTATATTCGCTATACGCGCGCGGGGGCACTCAAAGACTGGATTTCCCGTCTTGTGAGCACGCCCGGCGATGCGGTGCGCGCGGTGTCACCAAAACCCTTCTCTCCTGACAAGCAGGGTGGCGCACCCGGTCATTGATTGCTGCCCGAGGCGCTGGCTGGAGTGTGGCCTTGATTCGAACGCCTGTTTGATTTTGACGGCGGATTTTGCGCTGCGGCATGATTGATTTTTGTGGTGATGGCGGCGTCACCTGATGCAGACTGAGACCTCGCACGCATGCAAGTGCGAGGTCCTTCTCTTAAACTGTCACCGAAATTTAGTCTGGAGACCAGTACATGATATTGCGACGCCTCAAGTCCGGATCAGCTGTCGCGTTGGCGGCAGTTGCTTCAGTCGCTTTCGCTGCAACCCTTGCCGCTTCTGCGTGGGCGCGACCGCCGATGGGTCAGCCGCAGGAGCAGCCCGCTGTGCAACCGGCGGCTCCCGCACCGGCGCAGCCTGCCAACAAGTCGGCGCGACCACCGGCCGGCGGAGGCGGCAGCGGCTATAATCCAGGCGGTGGAAGCTCGGGGGGCAGTGGCTACAATCCAGGTAGTGGCGGTTCCGGGGGAAGCGGCTATAATCCAGGCGGTGGAAGTTCGGGGGGCAGTGGCTACAATCCAGGTGGCGGCGGTTCCGGGGGAAGCGGATATAATCCGGGTGGCGGTAGCGGCGGCAGCGGGTACAATCCCGGCAGCTCCGGCTCGCGTCCGTCCTATGGTTCAGGTTCCAGCGGCGGCTCGAACCCCGGGCATGGCGGGGGCTACAATCCCGGCGGTGGCAGCGGCTACAATCCGGGAAGCAACTGGAACGGTCATGAAGGTCTTGGCTGGAACCCGGGCAATTACTATCAGCCTTCGGTAATCCGCGGCTGGGTGCGTCTGGGTTCGGCGCGGGCCGGCAAGAGCGCCGACAAGGACATCATCAATGCCTATGGCAGCTATCGCTATTCGTCGATCAAGCTGTGCGTCCGGAGCGCCGATGTCTCCTTCTACGATGCGCAGGTGGTCTTTACCCGCGGCGCGCAGCAGGACCTTCGACTTCGCTACAAGGTCAAGCGCGGGCAGTGCACGCCGACCCTTAACCTTCGTGGTGGCCGCAGGTCGGATATCCGATACGTCTATCTGTACTTCCGACAGGCTGACAATATTCTGAACTGGCGCACGGCCGAAGTCGACCTCTACGCGCGCTGACGTCTTGCCTTGCGCTCCCATTCGGGAAACATCACGTGATCTTCCGGAGCCCAGTGCTCCGGAGGATCAAGACCGCCCCAGGCTGGATGTGCAGCCGTTACGCGCTGCAGTGACTGGCTGTGCGCGCTTGTCTACTGGTACCCAAAAATGCGCTCCTTCCGGTTACGGGGGGCAACAACGGAGGCCTGAAAATGTGCAATGCCTGTGATGCCAATTTCATGCAGGTCATGCGAAGCCTGCACGGCCGGCGCGATGTGCTTCGCGGCATCGGGTCCGGCTTTGTTGCCGCAGCTGTATCGGCAACGGGTGTCCAGGCCGCAACTGCGGCTGATACACGCAAGGCTGAAACCATCTTCCTGGCCCGGCGCATCTACACGATGGATCCTGCCAATCGTATTGTGGAAGCTGTGGCCGTGCGTGATGGCCGCATCATCGCAACGGGCAGCAAAGCGGATGTCCTAGGAATGAAGGGCTCCGGCACCAAGGTGGTGAACCTTGGCGGTTACACGGTCCTGCCGGGCTTTGTCGATCCGCACATGCACTCCAATTTTGCCGGTCTGCGCCCGTGGCTCGATCTTGGTCCTTTCACGACCGCGACAATGGACGATGCGCGCACCAAGATCCGGGAGGCGGCGAAGAAAGCGGGCCCCGGTAGCTGGATCCAGGGCAAGATGCTCGATCCCTCGATCATGCCGGGCAAACCATTCACGCGTCAGGACCTCGACCAGCTGTCGCCCGACGTGCCGGTCTTTGTGCTTGAGTCGAATGGGCACAATGCCTATGCCAACACCAAGGCCTTTGCCCTCGCCAAGGTCACGCGCGACACGCCCGACCCGCCGCAGGGACGCTTTGGACGAGACGAGGCGGGTGAGTTGACGGGACGCCTCGAGGAGCCGCCTGCGTTCCAGCCCTTCGTTCAGGTAATGAGCTCCCCCACGCCCGCGCAGCTTGTCGGGTTCCTTCGCGCCGACCTTGAGGATGCGTCCGCCAAGGGTTGCACGGCGCTGCACGATTGCGGGATCGGCGGCCTGTTTGCCGAGGCTGACATCGAGCTGATCAAGGGTGCCATGCGTGACGATCCGGTCGTGCGCTATACTGGCCAACTCGTCTCGACCCATTATGAAAAGTGGAAGTCGATGGGCCTCAAGCGTGGCCTGCATTCACCCGGCTTCTCCTTCAGCGGTATCAAGGCCTGGTCTGATGGTTCCAACCAGGGCCTGACTGGCTACCAGCGCGAGCCATACCTCAACTCCACCAATCGTGGTGCGCTGAACTATACGCCCGAGGCCATCGAGGATCTCGTTCGAACGCTGCATGCCGATGGCTGGCCCATTGGCATCCATGCGAATGGTGATGCTGCGATCGATGTCGTCCTGGATGCCTATGAGCGCGGAACGAACGGAGAGGGCGGGCACAGGTTGCGCCATCGCATCGAACACTGCAGCATCCTGCACGATGACCAGATTGCCCGCATGAAGAAGCTCGGGATCTCACCCTCTTTCCTGATCGGACACGTCCATTATTGGGGGCGTGCGTTCCTCGATCGTCTGTTGGGACAGGAGCGTGCCTACAGACTTGACCCGTGCAGGTCCGCGCTCAAGGGCGGTCTGCGCATCTCGCTGCATTCCGACTACAACGTCACGCCGATTGATCCGCTGCGGTGCATGGAGAACGCCGTCCTCAGGGACATGCACGAGGGTGGCGGGATCCTCAATCCCGAGGAGTGCATCACGCCGCTCGAAGCGATGCGCGCAGTCACTATTGATGCGGCCTGGCAAAGCCATCTCGACGACTATTGCGGAAGCCTCGAGCTCGGCAAGGCGGCTGACATGGTGGTGCTCGAGAAGGATCCCACCGAAGTCGATCCCGATACCATCCGAAAGATACGCATTCACTCGACTTGGCTTGATGGCGAAAAGCGCTTCGCGGGCTAACGCGGGGCCATCAATACGGATGGGCGGGCCCTTTGGCCTGCGCCCAGCTTCCGGGGAGATACAATGTCAGTGGTTGTCAGGCTGCTCATCGCGCTCGTGTTGCTTCCTGCATGTCTTGCCGTCACCCAAGCGGGGCCGGTTGTCGGTACCACGCATGGCGCCGTGGAGGGGCTTCTGGATAGCGGCGTCAGCAGCTTCCGGGGCATTCCCTATGCGGCAGCGCCGGTCGGTGCGCTGCGCTGGCGTGCGCCTGAGCCGTCCAGGCCATGGAAGCGGCTCAAGGCCGACCGGTTTGGTGCCTCCTGCATCCAGCCTGTCTCGAAGGCGCAGGATGCAGCTTTTGGCGGTGCCGGTGTGCAGTCCGAAGATTGCCTGACCCTAAATGTCTGGACGCCGCGGGCGCGCAAGGGTGAACGCCTTCCGGTGATGGTCTGGGTGCATGGTGGTGCTTTCATGTCCGGAGCCGGCAGTCTGCCCGCTTATGATGGTAGTGCGCTTGCCGGCATGGGGGCTGTGGTTGTCACCATCAATTACCGCCTCGGCTCGCTCGGGTTCTTCTGCCACGCTTCGCTCGATGAAGAGGCGCCGGGAGGTCCCGTCAATTTCGGATTGCTCGACCAGATCGCCGCCCTGCGCTGGGTTCAGGCCAATGCCGAGGCTTTTGGCGGCGATGCCAGCAACATTACACTGTTTGGCGAGTCCGCAGGCGCGCAGAGTGTGATTGCGCTGACCGCGTCGCCCATGGCGCGTGGACTTTTCCAAAAAGGCATTGCCCAAAGCCCGTATGGCATCCCCAGCCACACGCGTGACGAAGCCTGTGCAGCTGGTGCCAAGGTTGCAAGCGAACTCGGTCTGCCTGGCGACCGGGCGTCCACGCGGGGCCTTCGTGCCATGCCTGCCGCGCGCTTTGCCGGCCTGACGAAGCCTGGGCAGTCGCTGGCGCCCAGCCTTGTTTTCGGTGACCGGGTTTTGCCGGCGGCCATCCTTGACCAGTTCGAGAACGGTGAAGCGTCTTCTGTGCCGCTGATCATCGGCAATAACAGCAACGAAGCCTCGGTCGCTGCGCTGTTCGGCATTGAGCCAGGCTTCCTGCTTGAGAAACTGGGGATGGCAAAGATTGCAGTGCGCCTGCTTTTCCCGGGTACCAAGGATGATGCCGATCTCGAGCGACAGGTCGTGCGGGACTCGGTGTTTAGCGCCTATGTAAAGCGCATTGCCGACTTGCAGGCGGCACGCGCGCCAGCCTGGCGCTATTTTTTCAGCTATCTCCCCGAACGGCAGCGTGGGCGTGAGCCGGGAGTGTCGCATGGGGGGGAGGTTGTGTTTGTGCTGGGAACCCTTGGCCGGGCGCCTGCCTATCGCGACATCCGCACGGATGCCGATGAGCGTATGGCGCGGCTTGTCGCCTCCTACTGGCTGGCGTTCGCGCGGACGGGTCGGCCCGACGTTGCCGGAGCCACGCGGTGGGATGCGTCGACGCCGCGCCGCAGCAACACGCTGGAGCTTGGCGAAGAGGTGGTGTTGCGCAGGGACTTTCACGAGCGGCGGCTCAACATCCTGATCAAAGTCATCAAACGACTGGGCGGAATGCTCGATCGCAGAAGGGCGGCTGCTGCATCGTTGCCCTAGCGGGTGCCTTCGGGGGCGGCGATGGCACGCTTTCGTCCTTGCGTTGAGCATTTGAGCCTGGCCTGTGTCTGGAATGCCTCCACTGGCCGGAACTTTGGCTGCAACGGCCGTTTGGCCTCATCTTTAGTGGTACGATGGCATGCATTTGAGTCGGTCCGGCGATTGCCCGACCTCCGCTTTCTGAGGGATCCAACATGCTACTTACTTCCGCGCGACTGACAGCTGCCACCGGAATGCTCGGTCTTGCCCTGTCGGCGCAGGCCGGCGCTGGCGAAGCTTCGGGCCTGAAAAGCGACCTGGCTGCGGCCGGCGTGAATTTTGACCTTTCGCTGACTCATTTCCTGCAGAGCGCGGTGGCGGGAGATGGCGATCCTGAATGGAAATCTGGCGGCAAGATCGACGCGACGCTTGGCATTGATGGTGCGCGGATCGGCCTCTGGAACGGGTTTTCCATCTCGATCCACCAGGAAATTGCTTATGGCGAAGATGTGAACGAGCAGGGTGACGGGTCGCTCCTGCCAGTGAATGTCGCGCTCGGCTTCCCGCGGCTCGGGGGGCAGGATGCCGAGACAGCTGTCGTCTTCACGCAGGTGGTCAACGACCAGATCAGTGTCAGTGCCGGCAAGTTCAACATGCTCGATGCGGCTGCGCGCACGCCGCTTTTGGGTGGCGGCGGCATCAACACATTCACGCATGTCGGCCTCGCAGCCCCCATCAGCGGTGTCACGCCGCCTTATCTGCTTGGCGCGATGGGCACCCTCAAGCTTTCTGACGTCATCGCCACGCTGATGGTCTACGATCCGCGCAATGCGCAAGATGCCGACATTTTCGGCGATCCGTTTGACGATGGCGTCACCACGAGCCTTTCACTGACCTTCCCGGTTACGCTGGGTGGACGCCCGGGTTTTCAGGGTATCCGGGGGGTCTACAGCACGCAGCGCGGGCTGGACCTGAATGACATTCCCCAGCTGGCGCTTCCGCCCGAGGCGGAAACCGTCGTGGGCCAGAAGTCGCGCTATTGGTATGCGGCCTATTCCTTCCAGCAGTACCTGTTCCAGGATAGCAGCAATCCGGCCAAGGGGTGGGGCGTCTTCGGCCAGTTTGCGATCTCGGATGGCAATCCAAACACGGTCGAAAGCAGCTTGTTCGTGGGTGTCGGCGGCGACAGTCCGCTGGCCGGCCGGCTCGACGATCGCTGGGGCGTCGGCTACTTCCGCTACAATCTCAGTGACAGGCTGCTGGATGGCTTACAGGCGCTTGGCGTCAGCAACCTGAGGGACGAGCAGGGTATTGAGGCCTACTACAACGTTGCCGTCTATGACGAACTTCGGGTGACGGCAACTGTCAACTACATCTCGCCCGGCAACAGCGACAGGGATGATGCGCTGTTCTTCGGGATCCGAACCCAGCTCAAGTTCTAGTACTTCGGCTGGGTCCGTCTTTCGGGCTTCGTGGTACTTGGTGCGTCAATGCGCGCATGTCACTCGGTAAAATGTTCATGTATTGTTCTTTCCCGGGGTGGGTGGCCGCCCCGAATTGCCGAAGGACTGGTGACACTCCTCCAAAACACCGACGAAAGTGTATCTTCTGTTTCAACAAGCGTTGGGTTGCCGCTCTCGCGCGGGGCATATTTCCCTTTTCATTTTCCCCAAATGGGGACAAAAAGATTTCGGGGCTGATGCTTCGCGATTGGGATGATCTTGCGAGCATCGCATTGGGAGAATTGCGGTGAGCGAGAAACGGCACGTTGCGGTGTTGATGGGCGGCTGGTCGGCCGAGAGGCCGGTGAGCCTTGTCACCGGCCAGGGCTGTGCCGAGGCGCTGCGTGCCGAGGGTTTCCGCGTGACCGAGATCGATGTCGGGCGCGATATCGCCGAGGTGCTGATCAAGCTGAAGCCTGACGTCTGCTTCAACGCACTGCACGGGCAGTGGGGTGAGGACGGCTGCGTCCAGGGACTGCTCGAGATCCTGGGTATCCCCTATACGCACTCGGGGGTCCTGGCCTCGGCCGTTGCCATGCACAAGGAGCGGACGAAGGCGGTCTATCGCAGCGCCGGGCTGCCAATCGTTAACGACATCGTGTGCTCGCGGCACGACATGTCGCGGCAAACCGCCATAAAACCCCCATTTGTGATCAAGCCTGTTAACCAAGGGTCAAGTGTTGGCGTCTTCATAATCCGTTCAGGAGACAACAGGCCGCCCGAGCAGCTGACGAGCCCGGACT
>JBILGJ010000191.1:0-6014 GCA_044351125.1 Micropepsaceae bacterium | reverse complement strand
CGCCTTGCGTGGGCAAGATATCATCGCAGGACTATGCGCGGCTGGTTGACCAGGCGCGTGACTTCATGCGCGGGCGCGGGCAGGACGTGCGCGACGGCCTTTCGGTCGAGATGGAGACTGCCGCCGCAGCGCTTGATTTCGAGAAGGCTGCGCGGCTCAGGGATCGTATCCGTTCGCTTGCGCATGTGCAGCTGCAGCAGGGCATCAATCCGGAAACAATCAGCGAGGCTGATCTGTTCGCGCTTCACCAGGAGGGCGGGCAGAGCTGCGTGCAGGTGGTGTTCTACCGATCGGGGCAGAATTGGGGTAACCACGTTTTCTTCCCCCGGCATGAGCGGGGCGTGGAACCTGCAGAGCTTCTGTCCGGGTTCGTCACGCAGTTCTATGACGAGCGCGAACCGCCGCCGCGTCTCATCCTGAGCCATGACGTGGACGAGGCTGACCTTCTGGCGCAAGCCCTGACGCAGAAGGCCGGTCGACGGGTCGAGCTGCTGGTTCCGCAACGCGGCGAAAAGCGCGATGTCATGGCGCAAGCCATGCTGAATGCCCGGGAGGCACTGTCCCGTAAGATGGCAGAGAGCGCGTCGCAGCTGCAGATGCTGTCAGCCGTGGGCGAGGCGTTCGGGCTCGAAGCGCCGCCGCGCCGCATCGAGGTCTATGACAACAGCCATATCCAGGGTGCCCACAGCGTGGGTGCGATGGTTGTGGCGGGTGCCGAGGGGCTGCTGAAGAGCCAGTACCGCAAGTTCAACATCAAGGGTGAAGGCCTCGCCCCGGGTGACGATTATGGCATGATGCGCGAGGTGCTGACACGCCGGTTCAGAAAACTGCTCAAGGCTCAGGAGGCTGCGAATGCTGAACCTGTCGCCTTCGAGGCTGACGAGCAGGATGATGATCCGTCCGAAGTGCCTGTTCCCGATCTCGTGCTGGTCGATGGCGGTGCCGGGCAACTGGCGCAGGCTCTGGCTGTGGTGAGTGAGTTGGGTGTTCGCGGTGTCACCATTGTCGCGATTGCCAAGGGGCCTGAGCGCGATGCGGGGCGCGAGCATTTCTTCATGGAGGGCCGCGCGCCGTTCCAGCTCGAGGCCAAGAGCCCCGTGCTGTTCTATCTCCAGCGCCTGCGCGACGAGGCGCACCGCTTTGCCATCGGTGCGCACCGGGCCAAGCGGGCCAAGTCGCTGACGCGCTCGCCGCTGGACGAGATCGAGGGAATCGGGCCTGCACGCAAGCGTGCGCTTCTCAACCATTTCGGGTCAGGGAAGGCCGTTACACGTGCGGGGCTGTCGGACCTCGAGTCGGTCAAGGGGGTTTCGAAGGAGCTGGCGCGGAAAATTTACGAGTATTTCCACGAGAAAGGCTCGTGACCGGGGGGCGGTGCGGGATTTTGTACCAGGGATGAGAATTCCTCTTTTGGGCAAACGGCATTAGTCTGTCGGCCATGGGTGATCATCTGCCAAACCTGCTGACGCTGGCGCGCATCGCGCTTGTTCCAGCCTTTGTCGCTTCGTTCTGGATGGACATGCCTGCCGGGCGGTGGGTGGCCTTCGTGGTGTTCGTTGTTGCGGCGCTGACCGATTATGCCGATGGCTGGCTGGCGCGTTCGCGAAACCTCGAATCCCGGCTCGGGCAGATGCTCGACCCGATTGCCGACAAGCTGCTGGTCGCGGCGGCCCTCGTCATGCTTGTTTACAACGATGATATCCGCGGGCTTGTGATCATTCCGGCGCTCATCATCTTGGCGCGCGAGATCCTTGTTTCGGGCATGCGCGAGTTCCTGGCCAGCATTGCGGTCCAGGTGCCTGTGTCCTCTGTTTCGAAGTTCAAGACGGCCGTGCAGCTCGTGGCGCTGGCCATGCTGATCCTCGCGCCGGCTGTCGAGCATGTGTGGGGCTGGTTCCACATCGCCGGCATCGTGTCGCTCTGGGGTGCTGCGGTTCTGACCATCTATACCGGGTTCAGCTATGTGCAGGCCAATCTTGCGCATGTCTCGCAGGAAGATGCGCGTGACAGGCAGCGCCGTCATGCCGAGGCCAGGCATTCGACGTGAAGCTTGTCTATTTCGCCTGGGTGCGACAACAGATCGGCGTCTCGCAGGAGACTGTTGCGCCGCCGGCCGAGGTGCAAACGGTCGAACAGCTCGTCACGTGGCTGGCCGGGCGAGGCGAGGGTTATGCCCGCGTATTTGCCGACAGGAGCCGGATCCGTGCGGCGGTGAACCAGGTCCATGCAGGTCCGGCCGTCCGCATTGCCGCCGGTGACGAGGTTGCCTTCTTTCCGCCGGTGACGGGCGGATGATCCGCGTCGTCGTCCAGGAGGCCGATTTCGATGCGGGCGCCGAGCTGCGGCGGCTGCAGGACGAGGCCCGCGGCGCTGGCGCGGTCGCCAGCTTCATCGGGATCGTGAGGCCTGAGAGCGCGGGCGAGAAACTTCTTTCGATGACGCTTGAGCATTATCCCGGCATGACCGAGCGCGCGCTTGAGGATATTGCGCGGGCTGCCGTGGGCCGATGGGCGCTTGGCGGGGTCACCGTGATCCACCGGGTGGGCGTCCTGTTGCCCGGGGCGCAGATCGTGCTTGTTGCGACGGCCAGCGCGCACCGGCAGTCCGCGTTCGATGCCGCACAGTATGTGATGGATTACCTCAAGACGCAGGCGCCGTTCTGGAAGCTGGAGCAGAGGGCGTCGGGCGCCTGCTGGGTGGAAGCGCGCAGCAGCGACGAAGATGCGGCTGCGCGCTGGGAGCGGCCCTGATCGTTGCGATCAGGTGCTGATCGTGTACTTGCCCCGCACGTGGTTGGCATAGTCATCCATCAGCGTCCGGGTGATGTTGCCGACCTCGAACTGCCAGCGTCCGATCTTGCCCACGGGCGTGACCTCGGCGGCAGAGCCCGTCAGGAAGCACTCGGAGAAACCCTCGACGTCATTTGACTGGATATAGCTCTCAACGACGTCGATCTGCCGCGCGCGGGCAAGCTGCATCACGGTCTGGCGCGTGATCCCGTTCAGGAAACAGTCTGCATGGGGCGTGAAGAGACGATTGTCCTTCACGAAGAAGATGTTGGCGCCAGTGGCTTCGGCGACGAGGCCGCGCCAGTCGTACATCATGGCGTCTGCAAATCCCTTTGCTTCGGCCTCGTGCTTGGACAGGGTGCAGATCATGTAGAGGCCGGCGGCCTTGGCCTTCCAGGGGGTCGTGTCGGGTGCGGGCCTGCGCCAGCGCGCAATGTCGAGGGCGATGCCCTTCTTCTTGATTTCCGGGTCGAACATCGAAGGCCATGGCCAGACGGCGATCGCCACATGGATCTTGGACTTCTGGGCGCTGACGGCCATCTGCTCGCTGCCGCGCCAGGCGACGGGCCTCATGTAGGCATCGTCGAGCCCCTGGGCTTCGACGACCTGCATGGAGGCCGCGTTGATCTGTTCCTGCGTATAGGGGATCTCGAAGCCCATGAGCCTTGCTGACTGGAACAGGCGCTCGGTGTGCTGTTCGAGCTTGAAGATCTTCCTGTTGTAGACGCGCTGGCCCTCAAAGATGCTTGAGCCATAGTGAAGGCCGTGGGTGAGCACGTGGATCTTTGCTTCGCGCCATGGCACCAGCTTGCCATCGAGCCAAATGTGGCCATCGCGGTCGTCAAACGGGATCAAAGACATTCCAGTGCTCCTTGGTTGGCATCCCTTGGTTAAGGTGCCATGCTGCCCTTACCATGCCAAGCCAGCTTGCAGCAGGCCACCCTGGCGCTCTATTGTCGTCGTCATATCTGCCATAAGGACCCTGCATGCTTCCAGCAGGCAATCGATGAAGGCATCCGCTCCCCTCCTGTACCTGCGCGAAGAGGAACTCACCGATGGCGTGGAGTTGTTCTTCTTTGCCAGCCGCGATGTCGGCCGGTCGCTGGACACTGCGCTCGCGCGGCTCGGGTTGGGGCGTGCCCATGCCAGGGCCATCCATTTTATTGCGCGGCACCCGGGGATGTCCGTCTCCGATATTCTCGGGATCCTTGCGGTCACGAAACAATCTCTCGGGCGGGTGCTGAAGGATTTGCAGGCGCGGGGCCTGATCTCGCAGGCCACGGGCCAGAAGGACCGTCGCCAGCGGCTTGTCCAGCTGACCGACAGTGGCCGCGAGGTGGCGCAGGAGCTTGCGTCGCTTCAGCGCGCCCTTTTTGCCAGGGCCTTCCGGTCTGCCGGACCCGATGCGGTGGCCGGGTTCCGGCAGGTCCTTGGCGGGCTGATCAACGAAGAGGAGCGGGCGGGCATCATGCGCCTGATCGCCAAGCGATGAGCCTTGTAGGAGACATCGATACAGAGGCCGGATCGGAACCGCACCTGCTTGTCGTCGACGACGATACGCGCATCCGCACGCTGCTTCAGCGGTTCCTGTCCGAGAACGGATACCGGGTGAGTGTCGCGCGGGATGCCGCCGCGGCCCGTCAGCTTCTCGAAAGCCTGGCCTTCGATTTCATCATCCTCGACGTGATGATGCCGGGCGAGGACGGGTTCTCGCTGACCAAGGCGATCAGGGCGCGCTCGAGCGTGCCCATTCTTCTGCTGACGGCGCGCGGCGAGTCGGCTGACCGCATCGAGGGGCTCGAGCGTGGGGCCGATGACTACCTTCCCAAACCCTTCGAGCCGCGCGAGTTGCTGCTCAGGGTGGCCACGATCCTGCGGCGTGCCTCGCGCCCGGCGGTGCCGCAGAAGAACATCGTGCAGCTTGGAGTTTGCCGTTTCGATCCCGAGCGCGGCGAACTGATGAGAGAGGGCAAGCCGATGAAGCTGACATCGGCGGAGCTGCAATTGATGCGGCTGCTGTCTGCCAATCCGGGCCAGACATTCACGCGGTCCGAATTGTCCCAGCAGATGGGTGCCGTGCTCGAGCGTACCGTCGACGTTCAGATCACGCGCCTCAGGCGCAAGATCGAGGTCGATCCGCGCCTGCCGCTTTACCTGCAGACGGTCCGGGGCATCGGCTATGTCCTTGTTCCGGACAGGTTGGGTTAGATCTCATGTCGCCCGGTCTGTTCAGACGCTCGCTGCCACGCGGTCTCTTCGTCCGGTCGCTGCTGATCATCGTGATGCCGGTGATCCTGGTGCAGGCCGTCGTCACCTATCTGCTGTTCGACCGACAGTGGGATGCGGTCACCACCCGTATTTCGCGTGCGGTTGCCGCGCAGGTCGTGCTGTTCGTGCAGAGCTACGAGACCAATGGGCCGCAGAAGTTCGAAAGCGAGGCTGTGAGGCTGCGCGAGACGTCGTTTGGCCTGGTGCCCGTGGTTCGCGTGGGCGAGCGCATTCCTGACACCGAGTCGCCTGCCTATGACGTGCTCAAGCGCGTGTTCGCACGCGAATTGTCGGCCCGGATCAACAGGCCTGTCTGGATCGATTCCTACAGCAACCCCGACCACGTCGACATCCGCATCCAGCTCGATGGTGCGGTGATGACGATCCTTGCCGAAAAGAAGAGGGTCATGTCGACGAATACCCATGTCTGGGTGCTCTGGATGATCGGAACCTCGTTTGTGTTCCTCGGTATTGCGATCCTCTTCCTGCGCAACCAGATCCGGCCGATCGTGAGGTTGGCCGATGCGGCCGAGGCCTTTGGCAAGGGGCGGGACGTTCCCGATTTCAGGCCGTCGGGCGCCACGGAGGTCCGACGCGCGGCGCTTGCGTTCATCGACATGCGCGAGCGCATTTCCCGTTTCGTGCAGCAGCGTACCGAGATGCTGGCTGGTGTCAGCCACGATCTGCGAACCCCGCTGACGCGCATGAAGCTCGAGCTTGCCATGATGAAGGACGATCCGTCTGTCGTGGCGCTGCGGGGTGACCTCGAGGAGATGGAGCACATGCTCGAGGAGTATCTTGCCTTTGCCCGCGGGCAGGCGGGCGAGGCGGCGAGCGAGACGGATCTGGCGCAGTTGCTGCGCGACGTGGGTGCGAATGCGCAGCGCAAGGCTGACGGCAAGGCACCGGGCAAACATGTCGAGGTCGAGGTTCCCGAGACACTTGCGGCGTCGGTGC
>JBILGJ010000190.1:0-6031 GCA_044351125.1 Micropepsaceae bacterium | reverse complement strand
TTTGCTGCTGCAGCAGGGTTTGCGGCTTACGTTTTTCGACGAGCCTTCGCCGACGGCGGATGCTCCGTCAGAGCGCGCGCGAAACTACCGACGCGCGCCCTGGTTCCTCGTCATGGAATGGCGCAAGGATTGAGTGCCACCGCGGGGTCGAGCCGCGCCTAGAACAGCCCGCGCTGGTAGTCGCTGACGGCCTGGCGCAGTTCATCGACCGTGTTCATCACGAAGGGGCCATGTTTGGCGATGGGTTCACCGAGCGGCCTTGCGGCGACCAGCAGGACGCGGCTTGCCTCGGCCGTGCCGTGCAGCTCGAGATGCCCGCGGTCCGACAGCACGGCCAGCTGGCCTGCGACAACAGGCTGGCCCGCGATCGAAACGGCGCCAGCAAACACGAATGCAAAGCCGTTGTGACCATCGGGCATCGGCGTGATCGCGCCTGAGCCTGCGTCCAACGCTACGTCGGCGATGAAGGGCTCGGTCGGCCGCTCGGGGCCTGGGCCCCGGGCCGTGCCCCATGATCCGGCGACAAGCCGTGCCTTCACGCCTGGCGCCACATCGACCACGGGGATCATGTCGCGCGGGATGTCCTGGTACCAGGGTTCGCGCATCTTTTCGCGCGCCGGAAGGTTCAGCCATAGCTGGAAGCCGAACATGAGGCCGCTGCTCTGCGCGGGCATTTCCGAGTGCACCACGCCCCTGCCCGCCGTCATCCACTGCACGCCACCATCGGTGATCAGTCCGCGGCCGCCCTTGTTGTCGCGATGCTCGAGGCTGCCATGGATCATGTAGGAGACGGTCTCGAAGCCGCGGTGGGGATGCGGCGGGAAGCCCGCGATATAGGCCTTGGGATCATCAGACCCGAAATTGTCGAGCATCAGGATCGGATCAATGTGCGGAATCTCAGGCGTGCCGATGAGGCGGGTCAGGCTGACGCCGGCGCCATCCTGGGTTGGCATGCCCCGCGTGAGCTTCACGATGCGGCGGCCTGGGGCTTGTGCTGCTGTCATGGCGTGCTCCTGTCCTTTGGGGTTCAGATTCAGCGCGCGGCGCCGAAGGGGCTTGCGCCCGCCGCGCCCTGCGTCACGCGCTCCATCGCCTGCCTTGCCAGTGCGGCGGCGCGGTCAAGGGCGGTGGGTGGCGTGCGTTCCGGCACAACATAGTCGGTGAGACTGACGAAGCGATAGCCCTCGGCCTCGAGCGTCTCGACGATGCGCGGCAGCGCCTCGGCGGTGTGCCAGCCGCGGCCGTTGATGTGGAAGATCAGGATGTCGCCGGGCTTGGCGAGGCGCGTGACGCGGGCCACGAGGCGGTCGGCGGTCTCGGACCGCACCGGATCGCCGGTCGCCCAGCGCCAGTGGATCACGGGCATGCCCTGCGCTTCGACTGCAGCGAGGCCGGCGTCATTGAAATTGCCTGCCGGAAACCGGAAGAACAGGGGCTTGCGGCCGGTGACGGCCTCGATGGCTGTATCTGCGCGCTCGGCCTGGGATACGGTCGCCTCGGCGCTGAACCTGTTCATCGTGTTGGGATGGTCCCACGAGTGGTTGCCGAACGTGACGTGGCCGAGACGTGAGAGATGCTCCATATCGGCCCGATTGTTCTGGGCGAAGCGGCCGGTGACGAACAGCGTGAATGGCAGCTTGCGCGACAGCAGATAGTCGAGGAGCGGCCGATCGAAGTACGCGGGCTCGTGCCCCTGGCAGGCATCGAATGTGAGCGCGATGACCTTGTCGTCGGTCGGCAGGCGCGTGATGACATCGGCGCGCGCCGGCAATGACGCGAGAAGCGCCAGGACCACGGCCAGAATTCCGGTGCGCAGAGCCTCCATGAGGCCCGAGGTTCTGCACCAAAACCCATGGCAGGGGCAAGTAAAGGGGGGGTGGCAGGCCCACCCGACCAAAGGTGGGCCTGCCTGGCGGGGCCGACCGCAGGACCTTGAGGAGAGACCACGACCCCGTCAGCACCGTAATCCGGCGAACCGGAAACGCACGGTGCAGGAGAAGTGTGGGGCCGTGCCGGTGCGAAATCAAAACAACTCATTCTGACCGCCCGTTCAGCCACCGTTCAACTGAGGGCCTTTGTTTTGACTCAAATCCAGCCTAGAGGCGTGCCGGCTGATCGTCAGGCCACGATCTTCTCAACCTGCACCACCGCGTCGACGCCTGGGTCCTGCGCCTCTTCGGGTACGGGCAAGGGGAAGCTCACGGTCACTTCGGTACCTACACCCTCCTCGCTGGTGATGGCGGAGGTTCCGCCATGGAGCGTCACGAGGGCGCGAACCAATGTCAGGCCCAGCCCTGTCCCCATATTGTGACTGGTGTAACTGTTGTCGGCCTGCTCGAAGGCCTCAAAAACGTGAGGCAGGCGATCGGCGGCGACGCCGCAACCTGTGTCGATCACCCGCAGGATCGCCGCATGACCATCGCGACGAAGATGCACAGTGATGGATCCGCGCTCGGTGAACTTCAGGGCATTCGACAGGAGGTTGATGGACACCTGCATGAAGGCGCGCTCGTCGACCCACACGCTTTCTTCACCGGGTCGCACGACAACCTCGATCCGGATGCCCTTGGCTGTGGCACGCTCCTCGATGAAGCGCGTTGCCTGCTCAAGGGCTGCGTCTGCGTCGATCCACTCGGGGTAAAGCTCCATCTTGCCTGCCTCGATCTTGGCAACGTCGAGCAGGTCATTGATCATGCCCAGCAGGTGCTTGCCGCTGGAGTTGATGTGGTTGGCGTAATCCCGGTACTTGACTGATGCATTCGGGCCGAAGTGCTGGGCCGAGATGACCTCGGAAAATCCGAGGATGGCATTGAGCGGGGTCCTGAGTTCATGGCTCATGTTGGCAAGGAACTCGCTCTTCAGGCGGCTGGCGCGTTCGGCCTCTTCGCGCGCCCGCGCATTTTCCTCCTTGAGCCACTCGTTTTCGATCTGGGCGGCGATGTTCTTCTCGATCTGGCGGCTGGCGGTACGTACGCTGCCGGTCACGATGCAGAACACGGCAAAGGCAATGCTGCCGACCAGATGTGCCACTTCCGAATCTGCGGTTACGCACCGCGCAAGCAGGAGCAGAAACGAAATGCCGGCACCCGCTATGTAGCTTGAGAACCAGGTCATGCGGGCGACGATCCCGTTCATGACCCCGGCCAGCACCAGAATTGCGAGGACCAGGTTGTTGACCTCGTTCCCGGGTATCCAGAAGAACCAGCACACCGACGCCCACGACGCGCTCAGCATGGCCATGATCGCCAGCGTGCGCGGAACCCATCTTGCGGCATCAAATGTTGCTGGTTGTGCTGCATCGGTGCGGTAGGCACCTTCGGCCGCGATTGCAATGCCGCTGACCAGGCAGACCAGGATGAACCATGTCACGAAATTGACGGGGGCGACCTGGCCCAGGAACGGCAAGTCCCCGGCAAAGGCCCAGCAGATGACGAGGGACCAGAGGGGCAACCCATAGGCGCTCTGCACCATGGGCTTGCTGAGCAGCGCCATCTGTCGCCCGGCGATGGCCGTGGCGAGGCGGGAGGTCTGGTCGGTCGTGGTCATGGGATCCAGTGCAACGCGCGAGTATCGCTCAAATCCTATACGTGTCGTGTTAATATGGTCTTTGGACATTCCGCCGACCGGTTTTCCACGGCGCAAATGGCGATATTTGGCTTTTTTCTGCGCCCGGACATGAAAAAATCGGTGGCAGCGCGGCGAGGCGATGTCGCTATAGTCCCCGCTCTTTGACTCATTCGACCCAGTGACAGGCGTACCCATGGCAAAGCCAGCCTCAAAGCCGGACCTTTTCAGCGACGAGACCGAGGACAAGTCCTCCAAGAGCTATTCGGCCAAGGACATCGAGGTCCTCGAGGGGCTTGAGCCTGTTCGTCGGCGGCCCGGCATGTACATCGGTGGTACCGACGAGCGGGCGCTGCATCACCTGGCGGCAGAGATCATCGACAACGCGATGGACGAGGCGGTGGCTGGCCATGCCACGCGTATCGAGATCGAGCTGGCGGCCGACAACGTGCTGCTGGTGCGCGACAATGGCCGCGGCATCCCGATCGATCCCCACCCCAAGTTCAAGCCGAAGTCGGCGCTCGAGATCATCATGACGACGCTGCACTCGGGCGGCAAGTTCCAGCAGGGCGCGTACGAAACCTCGGGCGGCCTGCACGGCGTGGGCTCGTCGGTCGTGAACGCGCTTTCGGAGTGGATGGAAGTCGAGGTCGCGCGCGACCGGAACCTCTGGATGCAGCGCTACGAGCGCGGCGTGCCGGTGACCAAGCTCAAAGACCTCGGTGCCGTGCACAACCGTCGCGGCACAACGGTGCGGTTCAAGCCCGACTACAAGATCTTCGGACCTGATGCCCACTTCAAGCCGGGGCGGCTCTACAAGCTGGCACGCTCGAAGGCCTATCTGTTCCGAGGCGTCGAGATCCGCTGGAGCTGCGATCCGGCCATCATCCACGGCAATGACCAGACACCACCGGAGGACACGCTGCATTTCCCGGGCGGGCTGTGCGACTTCCTCGAGAGCGTGGTCGGCAAGGCCACCGTCGTGACGCCCCGGCCCTTCGCCGGGCGCGTGGAGTCGAAGGAGAACAAGGGGATCGTCGAGTGGGCGGTGACGTGGTCGCCGACGATGGATCCGTTTTCGAGCTCGTACTGCAACACCATCCCCACCCCGCAGGGCGGCACACATGAAGGAGGCCTGCGCTCCTCGCTTGCGCGCTCGCTTCGGGCTTACGGAGAACTGGTCAACAACCGCAAGGCCCCACAGATCACCGCCGACGACGTGATGACCCAGGCGCAGGCGATGCTGTCGGTGTTCATCCGCGATCCGCAGTTCCAGGGCCAGACGAAGGACAAGCTCTCGAACCCGGAAGCGCAGAAGCTGGTCGAGGGCGTCATCAAGGACCATTTCGACCTCTGGCTGGCGGACTCGCCCACCGACGCCAACCGCCTGCTCGGCTTTGTGATCGAACAGGCCGAAGAGCGCATCAAGCGAAGGCAGGAAAAGGAAGTCAGCCGCCAGAGCGCAACGCGCAAGCTGCGCCTGCCGGGCAAGCTGTCGGACTGCTCGTCAGGCTCGCCGGAAGATACCGAGCTGTTCCTCGTCGAAGGCGACAGCGCCGGCGGCTCGGCCAAGCAGGCGCGTGACCGCAACACGCAGGCCGTGCTGCCCTTGCGCGGCAAGATCCTGAACGTGGCCAGTGCGGCGGCCGGCAAGCTGGCCGCGAACCAGGAGCTGTCGGACCTGGTGCAGGCGCTGGGCTGCGGCACGGGCGAGCGTTTCAAGCCGGAAGACCTGCGCTATGGCAAGGTCATCATCATGACCGATGCCGACGTGGACGGCGCGCATATCGCCTCGCTGCTGGTCACCTTTTTCTATCGCGAGATGCGCGGCCTGATCGACCGGGGGAACCTGTTCCTGGCCATGCCGCCGCTCTACCGGCTCAGCCATGGCGCCAAGTCTGTCTATGCCCGCGACGACGCGCACAAGGACCAGCTGCTCAAGACCGAGTTCAAGCCCAACGCCAAGGTCGAGATCAGCCGCTTCAAGGGCCTTGGCGAAATGATGCCGGCGCAGTTGAAGGAAACCACCATGAAGCCCGGCATGCGCACGCTGCTCAAGGTCATGGTCGCCGACGACGATCGCGAGGAAACCGAAGACCTGGTCGAGCGCCTCATGGGCAAGAAGCCCGAACTGCGCTTCCAGTTCATCCAGGAACACGCGCAGTTTGCGAAGGATATTGACGTTTAGGGGGCGGCTGATCTTTCGGGAGCGCGGGGGTGATCAGCCGCGCTCGTGCAGTGAGTGGGCGGCTTGAGGGTATTGCTGGGGGCAGACGCCAGAAGCCACGCGTGGCGGCGAGATGGGGCCATTTCACGGCGGCCATCCATGCTTCCGACGCAGGGTGCTTTGCTTACCCGAGCCATTTCCCACTTCAGGTCCCGTGGCTGGTCGGAATTTCTCGCGGATGTTAGGTTCAGCGGTAACGCTCAAGACCGCCGTCGCAAAGCGATCTCGTAAGTCTGCGCA
>JBILGJ010000189.1:0-6079 GCA_044351125.1 Micropepsaceae bacterium | reverse complement strand
AGCTTTGCTTTCAGGCCAGCTGCGAAGACTGCTCCGCGCTCGAATTCCAGCAGGTACTTGGCGATGGTCCAGCCCTGCCCTTCCTCGCCCACGCGGTTCTCAACGGGGACGCGGACATTGTCGAAGAAGCACTGGTTGACCTCGTGGTCGCCGGCGATGGTGATAATGGGGCGCACGGTGAAACCGGGGGTCCTGGTCTCCAGCAGGAGGAATGTGATGCCTTCCTGCGGTTTGCCGGCGTTCGATGTCCGCACAAGGCAGAACATCCGGTTGGCGAAATGGGCGTGGGTCGTCCAGATCTTGGTTCCATTCAGAACGTAGAAGTCGCCATCGCGCTCGGCCTTCATCTGCAGCGAGGCCAGATCCGAGCCTGAGCCGGGCTCGGAATAGCCCTGGCACCAATAGTCTTCGCCCGAAAGGATGCGTGGCAGATAGAAGGCCTTCTGTTCGGGCGTGCCGAATTTCATGAGAACGGGACCGCACATCGTCGTACCGAAGGGCGCAAGCAGTGGCGCGTGCGCGGCGGCGCATTCGGACGCGAAGATGTAGCGCTGCATTTCGGTCCAGCCAGGACCGCCATACTCCTTGGGCCAGGCGGGCGCGATCCAACCCTTCTCGCAGAGGGCATTGTGCCACTTTGCGGTTGCGGGCGGGTCGGTGAAGACACCGCCTGTCTTTCGCCCCGCCTCGCGCAGGTCGGGGGTCAGGTGCTCGTCGAGGAAGCGAAGGACCTCGTCCCTGAAGGCGAGGTCCGAAGACGAAAGGGCAAGCTGCATGGCCGCATTCCGCAGAGGTGAAGAAAGCCGGTGACGCGGGGGCGCCGCTTGTGGCGGCGCGCCCCCTCGCCATTCAATTCACGCGAGCTTGGGCTCGAGCTTCTTGCAGGCGTCGATCAGGCCACGTACGGCGTCGACGGACTTCGTGAGCATGGCCTGTTCGTCGGGCAGCAGGTTCAAAGAAATCACCTTCTCGACACCGCCGGCGCCGATCACGCAGGGAACGCCCACGTAAAGATCCTTCAGGCCGAACTCGCCCGTGCAGTGCGCGGCGCATGGCAGGATGCGCTTCTTGTCCTTCAGGTAGCTCTCGGCCATGGCAATCGCCGATGTAGCGGGCGCGTAATAGGCCGAACCCGTCTTCAGCAGACCCACGATCTCGGCGCCGCCGTCGCGGGTGCGCTGGACGATCTGGTCGAGGCGCTCCTGCTTGATCCAACCCATCTTCACGAGCTCGGTCAGCGGGATGCCGGCAACGGTCGAGAAGCGCGTCAGCGGGACCATCGTGTCGCCGTGGCCGCCGAGCACGAAAGCCGTCACGTCCTCGACGGAGACCTTGAACTCGTCGGCCAGGAAGTGGCGGAAGCGCGCGCTGTCGAGCACGCCAGCCATGCCCACGACCTTGTTGTGCGGCAGACCGGAGAATTCGCGCAGGGCCCAGACCATCGCGTCGAGCGGATTGGTGATGCAGATGACGAAAGCATCCTTGGCATACTGCTTCAGGCCCTCGCCCACGGCGCGCATTACGCCGAGGTTGATGTTCAAGAGGTCGTCACGGCTCATGCCTGGCTTGCGCGGTACGCCCGCTGTCACGATCACGACGTCGGCGCCGGCAATGTCGGCGTAGGATTGCGTGCCGCGGTAGCTCGCGTTGAAACCATCCACGGGTGCGGACTGCGCGATGTCGAGCGACTTGCCCTGGGGGAGGCCTTCAACGATGTCAAAAAGGACGACATCCCCAAGTTCTTTCAGTCCGACGAGGTGGGCCAGCGTTCCACCGATTTGACCGCCGCCGATGAGTGCAATTTTTTTGCGAGCCATTTTGGGTCTTTCTACTTCCTGAAGTTGTGCCGACACGGATCACCACGCCTGGCGTGGCCTATCCCGTATCGCAGTTAATCGAGGGGAGGAAGGGCTGGTATCGAATCGTGAGGAAACGCACAAGCGGAGCGTGTGTCGTGTGTATGAAATTCACCTGTCAACCGAATTATTGCGTAAACCCATTTTTCAGGATAGAGTGCGGCATCAAAGTTGCAGTGCCTCTACAGCCTGTCTGGTGTCCCGGCCGATCCCCCCGCTTTCCGGCCGCGATGGTAAAAAGTGGAGATTTTCATGCGCTTGACCGCTCTTGCAGCGATCCTGGCCTCGACGACAATGCTTGGCGGCTGCGCCGGCACGATCGCCGGTGTTTCATTGGGATCCATCAGTTCGTTCGCCGGCTTCGCATCAACCATCTTCACCGGTGCCGATTTGGGAGAGCATGCTGCCTCCCTGATCACCGGCAAGGATTGCCGTTTCTCGGAAAGCCTGGTGCGCGAGGACCGCAAGGTCTGCGAAGAAGCCGGATCGCCGGCCACTCGCAACGACTTCCGCGGGATCTTCGTGGAGCGCGTCGAGGCAGACGGTACCGTCGTCTATGCGGCGCCGAAATACATGCCGGCCAGCGTTGGCGCCGGCGAAAACGACAACAATCCCGACCTGGTCTGGCAGGCTATCAAGGTGCAGAAGCAGCGCGAGGCGGCGGAGCGCCTGCTTGCCAATGCCGACCAGGGCCTGCAGATCGATGTGGCGGCACTTGCCAGCGGCAACCTGCCCTCGGGCTCGCTCTCTTTCCTGCCCGTCGGCTACCGTTCCGGCACGACCGCTGCGCTTGACGAGGAACCGGCCAGCCAGACTGCCGCGCAGCCACGTGACTTCAGTAACCCGTCGGCGTCCGCGCGCATGGCTGCGAAGCCGGCGCCCGTGTCTACCACCGCGCCCGACGAACCGCCGGTCATCGACGAGAAGGCCTTCACGCTCTCCATGCAGATCGCGCAAGCCACCGGCTCGGGCGGTCCGTTCATTGCGCCGGCCACGAACTCGAAGCCGGTTACGTCGAAGCTGATCAATGGCGAGCCCGTGCTCGTCATGCGGATTGCGCCCGTCGTAACGCAGGTCGCTGCGGCCACGACGGTCGAGCCCAGCTTTGCTGCGACCACGGCCGAGACCGCACCCGAGCCCGTCTCGCCACAAAACCTCATGACGACGCTGCCCGTCGCGGCAACTCCGTTCGAGGAAATCGTGACGGAGCCTGCGCCGCCGCCCGTTGCGAGGACCAAGCCAAAGCCCGCGCCCACCGAGATTGCGCAGTCGCAGCCAAAGCCGGTCAAGCCGAAGGCGGCACCGCCCGCGCCGCGAATTGTACCCGAGGACGAGGCCTATCAGCCGCCCCAGTCCGAGGCTTTTGTGCCGACGGCACCTGAAATTGCCGAGCCGGTTGCTGCGCCGGTTGCTCCAGCGCTGCCACCCGTGACCGAGAACACCCCGGTTGCGACCTCTGGACCTGCGCCGCTCATCACGCCGCCGCAGCCCTAGGTCTGGCTTTCGTGGAGCGGCTTGTGGCTGCGCGCGAGGTAGTCGGCTGACTGCATCTCGATCAGGCGCGAGACGGTGCGTTCAAACTCGAATGCGCCGTCGCCTGCAGGATAAAGCTCTGCTGGCGCGGCTTCTGCGGTTGCCAGCAGTTTCACCGCGCGGTCGTACAGCGCATCGATCAGCGTCACGAAACGTTTTGCTTCATTGCGGTGCTGCGGCTTCATCCGCGGAATGCCCGAGACGACCACTGCGTGGTAGCGGTCGGCAATCGCGAGATAGTCCTGGGGACCCATGGCGGTGCGGCAGAGGCCATCGAAGGTGAAGCGTGCGACGCCGCGCGCCTGTTCCGGGATCTCGAGCTTGCGCCCCATCACCTCGATGCTGTCGGGGGTGCCTTCATGCACGCCGGTCAGGTCGAGCCACAGGTTGTCGAGCGCGCTGGCAGCATCAGCCGAGAGCGGATGGAACCAGACGGCGCTGCGCTCGAGCCTGGCAAGGCGGTAGTCGATCGGGCCCCCGAGGTGCACGATCGTCATCTGCTTCTCGATCAGGGCGATGGCCGGCAGGAAGAGTTGCCGGTTGATGCCGTTCTCGTAGAGGTCGGCGGGTATCCTGTTGGATGTGGCGACAATGACGACGTTGCGTTCGAAGAGCTCTGCGAACAGGCGATAAAGGATCATCGCATCAGCAATGTCGGAGACCTGGAACTCGTCGAAGCACAGAAGGTTCGCGCGGCGGCTGATGTCCTCGGCCACTTTCGGAATCGGATCGCCGGGCTCCTTGTCGCGGAACAGTTTCACGGCCTTGTGTACCTCGGCCATGAAATCGTGGAAGTGGACGCGGCGGCGTGGCTCGATGCGGGCCGTCTCATGGAAGAGATCCATGAGCATCGACTTGCCCCGACCCACCGGTCCGTGGATGTACATGCCCCTGGGCGGCGGGCTTGCCTTGCGAAACGGCAGGAAAGACCTGCGTCTGGATGCAGCCCAGGTGTCGAGCGCGGCCGACAGTCCTGCGAGCGCTTCGACCACGCGCGCTTGCGCGGGGTCGCCCGACAGCCTCCCGGTCGCAACAAGCTGCGTGTAACGCTGGGCCGGGTTCATGGGATCGACAACATCCGCGGATGACGCCACCGGCCGTGCCTGACGGACAATGGCGCGAGCACCCTTCTCTACTTCATCGTGGGAATGACGAAGCTTGCGCCCTCGCGCACGCCGCCCTTGGGCCAGCGAGCGGTCACGGTCTTGATCTTGGTGAAGAAGCGAACGCCTTCCGGGCCGTGCTGGTTGACGTCACCAAACGCCGAGCGCTTCCAGCCGCCGAAGGTGTGATAGGCCAGCGGAACCGGGATCGGTACGTTGATGCCGACCATTCCGACCTGAACCTTGCTTGCAAATTCGCGCGCGGCGTCGCCGTCGCGCGTGAAGATCGCAACGCCGTTGCCGTACTGGTGCTTTGTCGGCAGCAGGGCTGCTTCCTCGAAGTCCTTCGCGCGAACGACCTGGAGCACGGGCCCGAAGATCTCTTCCTGATAGGTGCGCATTGCCGGTGTCACGCGGTCAAAGAGCGAGCCGCCGAGGAAAAAGCCGTTCTCGTAACCCTGCATGCGGAAATTGCGGCCGTCGACGACCAGCTCGGCGCCTTCCTTCACGCCCATGTCGATATAGCCCTTGACCTTTTCGCGGTGCTCGCGCGTGACGAGCGGGCCGTAGTTCGCGGCCGGATCGGTCGGGGTCGATACCTTGAGGGCCTCGACGCGGGGCTTCAGGCGGCGGACGAGTTCGTCTCCCAGCTTCTCGGTCACGGGAACGGCAACGGCGATGGCCATGCAGCGTTCCCCGGCCGAGCCGTAGCCTGCACCGATCAAGTCATCGACGACCTGGTCGAGATCGGCGTCGGGCATGATGATCGCGTGGTTCTTGGCGCCGCCCATGGCCTGGACGCGCTTGCCGTTCGCAGTGCCGTTTGCATAGACATATTCGGCGATGGCGGTCGAACCGACGAAGCTGATTGCCCTGATGTCGGGGTCGCGCAGGATCGCATCAACAGCCTCCTTGTCGCCATTGACGACGTTCAGAACGCCGGGAGGGCCGCCGGCCTCGAGGAAGAGTTCGGCCAGGCGCAGGGGGACGCTCGGGTCCTTCTCGCTTGGCTTGCAGACAAAGGTGTTGCCGCAGGCGATGGCGACGCCGAACATCCACATCGGGATCATGGCGGGGAAGTTGAACGGCGTGATGCCAGCGACCACGCCCAAAGGCTGGCGCATGGAGTAGACGTCGATGCCGGTGCCGGCGTTCTCGGTGTACTCGCCTTTCATGAGGTGGGGGATGCCGCAGGCAAACTCGATCACCTCGAGGCCGCGCTGGATGTCGCCCTTCGAGTCTGCAACGACCTTGCCGTGCTCGGCGGAGAGCATGTGGGCGAGCTCGTCCATGTTCTTCTCGACGAGCGCCTTGAAGTTGAACATCACGCGGGCGCGCTTCTGCGGGTTCTGGGCGTTCCACTCGGGGAAGGCCTTGGCCGCGGCCTCGACCGCCGCGCGCAGTTCTGCTGCGGTGGCAAGGGGCGTGCGTGCCTGGACTTCACCGGTGGCCGGATTGAAAACATCGCCGAAGCGACCCGACGTGCCCTTCACGTGCTGGCCAGCGATAAAATGTGTCAGTTCCCGAACCATTGCCCTCTCCGTCCAAAGCTTGAGATGTCACGCGTGACGGCCGGGTGTTTAGCAC
>JBILGJ010000188.1:0-6089 GCA_044351125.1 Micropepsaceae bacterium | reverse complement strand
GCTTCAGCATCATGCGCGAGATCGTGGGGCGGCTCACCATCTCGCAGGAGGCTGTCGACAGGGAGCGCGGTGTGATCCTGTCCGAGGAGCGCGCGCGCGACACGCCGGGGTCACGTTCGCTCCAGGCCGAGCTCGGGCTTTGGTTTGCCGGACAGCGCTATGCGAAGCGGGCACCCATCGGGGACATGGCTTTCGTGCGCTCGGCGACGGCAGCGGACCTGCGCAGTTTCTATGTCCGCAACTATCGGCCGGAGCGGGCGCTCCTGGTCGTTGCCGGCGACGCCCCGCTTGATGCGCTGGAAGCACGCGTGCGCACCACGTTTGCCGACTGGCAGCCGCCGGGTGCGGCGCGCCCGGCGACCGCTTTCGACAAGCCCGCGGCGCGCAGCCTGTCGGCCGTCAATGTGTCGGAGAAGGGGCTTGATGACCTGGTGAGCGTGAGCTGGGTGCAGCCGCTTGACGCAAAGCCGGAGACGGCCGCGCGGCGGCTTGAAACGCATCTGCGGATCGTCGGTTTCACGGTCGTAAACCGCAGGCTGAGCAAGCTGGCGCGCCTGCCGGATGCCCCGTTCATCGCAGCCCAGGTCAGCCGCGACGTCGTCCAGGGTGGTGCCATCGTGTCCACCCTGACTGTCCGGCCCAAGGATGGCGCGTGGCAGCGCGGTCTTGCGGCCGCCGAGCAGGAGCTCAGGCGCGCCCTTGTTCACGGCCTTCAGCAGAGCGAGGTCGAGCGCGAGGCGCTCGAGCAGCGGTCGCCGTATCTCCTGATGGCCGCGAATGCCAACACCCGTCCCAACATGGACGTCGCGCAGCTCTTCATGGACTCGATAGCGACCGGCCGCGTGCCTACGGATCCACAAACCGACCTGGATCTGTACACGAAAAACATTGCGGGTATCCGGGCACAGGACGTCACCCGGGTCCTCAAGCGCACGTTCCAGGGGGCAGGTCCGCTGATCTATCTGGCTACGTCACGTCCGGTGGATGGAGGCGCGGCCGCGATCCGGAGTGCCTTCCAGACCAGCGCGAAAGTTGCAGTTGCTCCTCCCCCGAAGGATGCGATCAAGTCATTCACGTATCGCGATTTCGGCAAGCCCGGGCAGGTCGCCTCGACTGTTGTCCAGCCCGACATCGGCGTGACCCAGGTCAGGTTTGCCAATGGCGTCATGCTCAATGTGAAGCCGACGGACTTCGAGAAGGACAGGGTCAGTGTCATCGTGCGCATGCCGGGTGGCAATGTCGCGTTGCCACAGACCAAGCGTGGCCTTGGCTGGGTGCTGCCCTTTGCCTTTGTCGAGGGTGGCCTCGGACAGCTTGAGATGGGTGAACTGGAGCAGACCGAGCCTGGCCATTTCGCCGGGATCAATCTGAATGTCGATGAAGACAAGTTCCAGCTGTTCGGCGATACCGTCGAGCGTGACGTGCTGTTGCAGCTGCAGGTGCTGGCGGCGTTTGCGACCGATCCTGCCTATCGCCCGGATGGGCTGAGGCGCCTGCAGGCGACGGCCGATGGCCAGAACAAGCAGCAATTGTCAAAGCCCCTCAGCGTGCTGAACCGCGAGCTTGCGGGCATCGTGCGCAGCGGTGACGGTCGCTGGGCGGCACCGTCGCCCGATGACGTGCGTGCGCTGACCATGGACGATGTGAGGGCCGCTGTTGCGCCATCGCTTGCCAAGGGGACCGTCGAGGTGACGATTGTCGGACATGTAAAGGTGTCGGCGGCGATCGATGCGACTGCGCGAACATTCGGCGCTCTCCCAGCACGGGATCCTGCATTCAAGCCGGGAACAGATGCGGCCGCACCGTTTCCGGCGCGCGGGCAGTCGCTGAAGTTCGTCCATGAGGGGCGGGCAGACCAGGCTGCCGTGGCGGCGGTGTGGCCGGGACCAAGCCGGTTCCCGGATACGCGTGAGGAGAAGGCCATGGCCGTTCTTTCCGAGGTCATCCAGTTGCGGCTGATCGACGAGGTGCGCGAGGCTCAGGGGGGTACCTATACCCCGTTCGGCGGTGCCCATTCGTCCAGCATGGACGGCTTTGGCTATATCTTTGCGGGGGTTGAACCGAGGCTTGAGACAGCGGACCGCTTCTTCGAGACGCTTGATGCCATCACGCGCGAGTTGCGCGAGGGCGAGGTTTCGAAGGACCTGCTGGACCGGGCGCGGCGGCCGCTGCTCTACCAGCTCTATGCGGCGCAGACGAGCAACGAGTACTGGATCGAGGGCTTGCGGGACATACAGCGCGAGCCGCGTACGCTTGAGAGCCTGCGCAACGAGGTCGACGAGATTGCGGCCGTCACGGCCGCTGATGTCCGCAAGGCGGCGCAACGGTACCTGGATGACCGACGTCGGATCGACATCAGGGTCTTGCCGCGCCCGTGATCAGAGGCGCTCGACATACTCATGCCACTGGCCGGCGTCATCGCGCAGGCGCCAGTGGCCGGTTTCAGTTTCCGTGGCGTCGTCTCCCAGCAGGCTGACCTTGCTGTAGCCCCCCGGTATGTCGAGCACGTAGTTCGGCAGGGATGCCCGCGCGTCCTGCTCAAGCAGGGATTTCATCAGGCTGATGCCCTGCCGAATGGAGGTGCGGAAGTGCGCCGTGCCGGGCGCGAGGTCGGCGTGATGCAGATAATAGGGCGCGACCCCGTGCCTGCGAAACGCCGCCATCAGGGCTGCGAGCGTGGCAGTGTCATCGTTGACGCCGCGCAGCAGCACCGACTGGCTGAGGAGTTCCGCTCGCACCGCGCGCAGGCTTGCGAGTGCGGATGCCGCGTCGGTCGTGAATTCCCTCGGGTGATTGGCATGCAGGGCGATGGCAAGGCGCGCGCGCCGCGGTTTCAGCGCGCTTGCGAGCCGATCATCAACGCGATCCGGTTCGACAACCGGCATGCGCGTATGCCAGCGGATCCGTTCGACATGGGCGATCGCGTCGATCATGTCGGTCAGCTGGCGGATTCTGTGCGGGGCGAGCACGAGCGGGTCGCCACCGGTGAAAATCACTTCGCGGATGCCCGTGTTCGCTGCGATGTAGTCACGGGCGCGTTCGATCGCCTGTGGGGACAGGTTGGGTTCGCGACCGGGACCCACCATCTCGCGGCGGAAACAGAAGCGACAGTAAACCGGGCAGACATGGACGGCCTTGAAGAGAACGCGGTCCGCATATCGATGGACGATGCCCTCGACAGGGGCGTGGCGATGGTCGCCGATCGGGTCGGGCAGGTCGCCGGGATGAGCCAGAAGTTCCTGCGGATCGGGCACATATTGTCGTGCAATCGGATCGTCGCGATCATCCCTGGCGATCAGGGCCGCGACCGCTGCAGGCACGGCCACGGCGTAGCGCGCAGCGACGGCCTCGATGTCGTTGCGTGCCTGATCGGGTATCAGGCCGGCGCGCGCAAGCGCTTCGGGTGTGCGCAAGGTGGCTTTGGTCATTCTGCCCGCCCTGCGGGGGGTGTCCACATGACCTGCTCGATGTGGGGCGCGCCCGTTGCCAGCATCACCAGCCGGTCGAACCCCAGGGCCACGCCGCTCGATGGCGGCATGAGCGCGAGTGCCTGAAGCAGGCCCTCGTCAATGGGGTAGCGTTCGCCATAGATGCGCTGCTTCTCGTTCATCTCGGCCTCGAAGCGCGCGCGCTGCTCGACGGGATCTGTCAGTTCGCCAAATCCGTTGGCCAGTTCGACCCCCAGCACATAGAGTTCAAAGCGTTCCGAGACGCGCGGGTCGTGGGCGCAGCGGCGGGCGAGGGCGGCTTCGGCGGCCGGGTACTGGTCGAGGATCAGTGGGGCGTCGAGCCCCAGGTTCGGCTCGATCTTCTCGACGAGGATGCGACTGAAGATGTCGGACCATGTGTCGGTCGGCTCGAAATGGATGCCACGGGCCTGCGCCTGAAGTGCCAGATAGGCGCGGTCGGGGCCCTCGGCGTCGATCGTTTCGAGAAGGTCGATGCGGGCATAGGTCTCGAAGGCCTCGGCCACTGTCATTCGCCGGGCCTGTGCGGAGATGCGGACCGAACGATCGCGATGGCGAAAGGCGGGCTGGCCGGCGGTTTCCGCTGCAAGCCTGACGAGGTTCAGGCTGTCGGCGATCACGGTCTCGTAGTCTGCGTTGGCGCGATACCACTCGAGCATCGTGAACTCGGGCACGTTGAGGGGTGCGTGCTCGCGGTTGCGAAAGACGCGGGCGAAATCGAAGATCTTCTGCTCGCCTGCGGCCAGCAGCTTCTTCGAGGCAAACTCGGGCGATGTGTGCAGGTAGAGCCTGCGGGTTTCGCCGTTGCTGGCGGCCTCGGTCGCAAAGGCATGGAGATGGGTCTCGTTGCCCGGTGAGACCTGGAGTGCGGCACATTCGACCTCGGTGAAGCCCTGGGTCTCGAAGTAGCGGCGGAAAGAAGCCTTTATGCGGTTCCGGGTGACCAGAAACGGGCGCCGGTCGGCGTGGCGTTCCCGGGACCACCAGGGGGATACGGTTACCATGCCGCGCCCCTCTGGCGTGTTGGTGCTTGGCGGACGGGGGCTGCGCTGCTATCACCGCGCCCAAATTCTGCCCTCGCCGGACCGTCCAGCGGGACGGGGCCCGGGGCTTTCACATGCATCAGGGAGTTTCGCGTGGTCTCGGTCATCGCCAGCAACGTTCGCAAGGGAAACATCATCGAGAAGGACGGCGAGCTTTACGTTGTCCTGACGGCGGAAAATTTCCATCCGGGCAAGGGCACGCCGACGACCCAGATTGAAATGAGGCGTATCCGCGACGGCGTCAAGGTCAACGACCGTTACAAGACGACCGACGGGCTTGAAAAGGCCTTCGTCGACATGCGGACGAACACGTATCTCTACAAGGACGGGGATTCATTCGTGTTCATGGACCCGGAGAACTTCGAGCAGACCCATGTCTCGTCCGAGATCCTGGGCGACCGCGAGCCCTATCTTCAGGAAAGCATGGAAGTGACGCTGAGCCTGCACAACGGCGTGCCGATCGCGATCGAGCTGCCCTCGCGCGTGGTTCTTGAGATCGCCGAGACCGAGCCCGTCGTGAAGGGCCAGACCGCATCCTCGTCCTACAAGCCGGCAATCCTGTCGAATGGTGTGCGCACGGCCGTTCCGCCGCATATCAACGTGGGCACGCGCGTCGTGGTGAATACCGAAGACGGTTCCTACGTCGAACGCGCCAAGGACTGATGCTGCATGGCGTCGTCCGCGGACAGCCGGTTTCGGGCTTTCGCTGCGCGCCTGAAGGTGCCTGCCATTGCGGCGCCGATGTTTCTTGTGTCCGGGCCAGACCTCGTCCTTGCGACTTGCAAGGCGGGCATGGCCGCAGCGTTCCCGGCCCCTAACGCACGCACCCTCGACGAGCTTGATGCGTGGATGGCCCGGCTCAATGCCGGTCTTGCGCCGCATGATGCGCCGTGGATCCTCAACATGGTGGCCCACCAGTCCTATGGGCGGCTTGACGCCGAGCTCGAGCTGATCGCGCGACACAAGCCTTCGATGGTGATCACGGCGCTGGGCAGCCCGAAGCGCGTGGTCGATGCGGTCCACGCCTATGGCGGATTGGTGCTTGCCGATGTGATCAACGTTGCCTTCGCGCGCAGGTGCCTGCAGGCTGGCGTGGACGGACTGGTATTGGTTTCAGCCGGGGCTGGCGGGCATACGGGGCAGCTCAGCCCCTTTGCGTTCGTGCCGGCCGTGCGGGCGTTCTTCGATGGGCCGCTTGTGGTGGGCGGGGCCATCAGTTCGGGTCGTGCGATCCGTGCGCTCGAGGTGCTCGGCGCGGATCTTGCCTATGTGGGGACACCGTTCATCGTGGCCAGGGAATCCCTGGCGCCAGATGCTTACAAGGACATGGTCGTTGCCTCGACGCATGAGGACCTCGTTCAGACGAGCGCCGTGACCGGTGTCCGCGCAAACTGGCTGAAGGCCAGCCTAGCTGCGGCTGGCATCGATCCTTCTGCAGTGCGCGAGGATGGTGCGGTGTTCAGCGATCCGTCAGCGGCGTTCCGGCGCTGGAAGGATACCTGGTCGGCGGGGCAGGGCGTCGATGCGGTTGAGCGCATCGAGCCGGCGGCGGGCATCGTCGAGCGGCTTGCCGCCGGCT
>JBILGJ010000187.1:0-6096 GCA_044351125.1 Micropepsaceae bacterium | reverse complement strand
AACAGTGTGATTAACCTGTCAGGCTTTCCTTGGGTCCGGCAGCGCATGGAAGAGGACCAGCTGCGCATCCATGGCTGGCATTTCGACTTCGAGAGCGGGGTGCTGCTGATGCACGACGCCGAAAGCGGCGACTGGGTGCAGGTCGAATAGGCCGCAGTCCGCAGACCGGGGCTTACTTGCTGCATTGCAGCGGAGCGGCTATACCCGCGCCTCACAACTCCAAGACAATCCAATGAATCTGCGCAACATCGCCATCATCGCCCATGTCGACCATGGGAAAACGACGCTCGTCGACCAGCTGCTGAAGCAAAGCGGAACCTTCCGCGAGAACCAGCAGGTCATGGAGCGTGCCATGGACTCGAACGAACTTGAGCGCGAGCGCGGGATCACGATCCTTGCCAAGTGCACAAGCGTCGAGTGGAACGGCACGCGCATCAACATCATCGACACGCCGGGACACGCGGATTTCGGTGGCGAGGTTGAGCGCATCCTGTCCATGGTCGATGGCGTGGTGCTGCTGGTGGACGCCGCGGAAGGCGCGATGCCACAGACGAAATTCGTGACGTCGAAGGCGCTGAAGCTTGGCCTGAAGCCCATCGTGGTCGTGAACAAGATCGACCGTTCGGATGCGCGTCCTCATGAGATCCACACGGACGTTTTCGACCTGTTTGCCGCGCTGGATGCGAATGACGAACAACTCGACTTCCCCACCCTTTACGCCAGCGGCCGCGCCGGCTGGGCGGTGCGGGACTTCGAGAAGGACGAGCGACGCGACCTGACCCCGCTGTTCGAGACCATCGTCGCGCATGTGCAGCCGCCATCCATCGCCAGCAAGGCGTCGAGCGCCCATCCGTTCTCGATGCTCGTGCGCGTCATCCAGTCGGATCCCTATCTGGGACGCATCCTGACGGGGCGCATTGAATCGGGCATCGTGAACGCCAACCGGGCGATCAAGGTGCTGTCGCGCGAAGGCGAGACGATCGAGCGTGGCCGTATCACGAAAGTCCTTGCATTTCGCGGACTTACGCGCGTTCCGGTCGATGAGGCCGGTGCCGGCGACATCGTGGCCATTGCGGGCCTGACCATTGCCGGCGTGGCCGATACGCTGTGCGACCCCGAGGTGACGACCCCCATTCCGGCCAATCCCATCGATCCGCCGACGATTGCCATCACCATCGGCATCAACGACTCGCCCTATGCGGGACGCGAGGGCTCAAAGGTGCAGAGCCGCGTCATTCGCGAGCGCCTGTTCCGCGAGGCGGAAGGGAATGTTGCGATCAAGGTCAAGGAGACCGAGAACGCGGATGCCTACGAGGTTGCCGGTCGCGGCGAACTGCAACTGGGCGTCCTGATCGAGACGATGCGGCGCGAAGGCTTCGAGATGTCGATCTCGCGCCCGCGCGTTCTGTTCCGCGAAGGTGAAGACAGACAGCTGCAGGAGCCGATCGAGGAAGTCACGATCGACGTCGATGAGGCCTATTCCGGCGTGGTGATCGAGGCGATGAGCCTGCGCAAGGGCGAGATGACGGACATGCGTCCCTCGGGCGGCGGCAAGACGCGCCTGACCTTCCTTGCCCCCTCGCGCGGCCTGATCGGGTATCATGGTCAGTTCCTGACCGACACACGCGGCACCGGCATCATGAACCGGGTGTTCCACGCTTTCGGGCCCCACCGCGGGACGATCGAGGGCCGGCGGCAAGGTGTGCTCATCGCAGACCGAGAGGGCGAAGCGGCGGCCTATGCGCTCTGGTATCTGGAAGAGCGCGGGTTCCTTTTCATCGATGCGGGAACCAAGGTTTACCAGGGCATGATCATCGGCGAGCACAGCCGGGACAATGACCTCGACGTCAACGCCCTGAAGGCGAAGCAGCTGACCAATTTCCGGGCTTCGGGCAAGGACGAAGCCGTGCGGTTAACGCCGGCGAAAATCCTGACGCTCGAACAGGCCATCGCCTATATCGCGGACGACGAACTGGTCGAGGTCACGCCCAAGTCGATCCGGCTTCGCAAGCGCTGGCTGGACCCCAATGAGCGAAAGAAGCACGCCCGCACAACTGGCACGGATAACTAGCGACAGTTCTGCAACGCTACGCTTCGAAACCGTTGCGTAGCGCCCACGGTTATCCTCACATCCACGTTAGCTGCGCCCATTAAGGGATTGCAAATCCTCGACTTTCAAGGCAGGGTGGCCGAGTTGTTAATGCGCCAACCTGAAGTTGCAGCGCTTGCGCTTTGACCCAGGGTTGGTCACACTTGCGGAACGGTTGGGGACCGCAAGTACACGTGTTGTGCGACTTTTTATTTTTGGGGGGACTTCGTGAAGAACCCGGTCGATTTGCATATCGGCCAGCGGGTGCGTCACCGCCGCTGGCTTCTGGGAATGACTCAACAGCAACTGGCTCAGGCCGTCGGGATCCGCTTTCAGCAGATCCAGAAATACGAGAGCGGAGCGAACAGGATTTCTGCTTCGCGCCTCTGGGACCTTGCCCGTGCGCTTGACATGCCTGTCTCGTTCTTCTTCGAGGGCCTTGCCCCCGGAAAAGACGGTGAGGCAATGGAGATGGCCGGAGACGGCGTGATGCAGAACAAGGAGACGATGGACCTCATCCGCGCCTATTACGGGCTGGAAGAGGGTCCGCGCCGCCGCCTGCTGGAGCTTGCCAAGGCGCTTAGCGGCGCCATCGCCGAGCAGAAGGCTGAAAATCGCGCCGAGATCTGATCGAGACAACTCGCGATTGACATTTGGCGCCGCGGTCCGCGATTTTCGCACATGACCGCGGCGCTCTCCATTTCTGAACTCTCGACATTCATGTCCTTCGCACACCAGCTCGCTGACGAGGCGGGCAAGGTGATCCTGCCTTACTTCCGCAGGCCGGTGTCGATCGACAACAAGCACGATGGCAAGGGGTTTGACCCCGTGACCGAGGCTGACAGGCGCGCAGAGGAAGCCATCCGCGACATGATCCGTCGCCATTTCCCGGACCACGGGATCATGGGCGAGGAATACGGCTTCGAGGCTGGCCGCTCGGCGCTGACCTGGGTCATCGATCCAATCGACGGCACACGCGCCTTCATGTGCGGCATGGCACAGTGGGGAACGCTCATCGCGCTGAATGACGGCACGCGCCCTGTGGTGGGCGTGCTTGACCAGCCCTTCACGCAGGAACGCTGGATCGGAGGCGGTGGTATCTGCGAGTTCGCTCGCCGGGGTGAAACCACGCAGCGGCTTCAGAGCCGACGGGGCCAGAGGCTGGCCCATGCGACACTGTCCACGACTTCGCCGGTTGGCTATTTCGACGAGGCCGAGCAGAGGGCGTTCTGGGCTCTTTCGAACGAAACACGCCTGACGCGGTTCGGCGGCGATTGCTATGCCTATGGCCTGGTTGCCCACGGGTTCGTCGACGTCATTGTAGAGAGTGCGCTCAAGGCGTGGGACGTGCAGGCCCTGATCCCCATCGTCGAAGGCGCGGGTGGTACCATGACGGATTGGGAAGGCCGCGCCTGTTCCGACGGCGGACAGGTGGTGGCTTGCGGTGACCCTGCCCTGCTGCCGCAGGTGCTTCAGGTGCTGGCTGACGCCCGCTGAGGCAGGCCAATGAACGGGTCGAAGCAGGCCCAGAAGGCGCGCCTGATTTCATTGCGCTCCATCAGGATCTCATGCTCGGCTTTCAGCATCACGTACATGCCGCGCTTGATCCGCCTGATCAGAACAAAGTCCGCGCCGGGCTGAACGATCTGGTCCTGCGCTGCGCCCACCAGCAGGAGCGGGGTCTCGATGGCGGCGGCGAAGTCCTCGGTGGTGACGAGGTCCATCGATCGGAAAGCCGCCTCCAGCCAGCCAAAGGTCGGCGACCCTGACGCAAGCCTGCGATCATGCATCACGAAGGCCTTGCCACGCTCGTAGCGCGCGCGGTCAGTGGTGATGCGGTTGCCCTCGAAGGGCTGCTTGAAGGGGTCCTGGGGGGAACCGCCTATGACGTAGGTCTCGCGCGCGCCGCCAAACCGGCAGGTCGTGGCCAGCGCACGCGCGGCCCACTGCGGAAACGGTTCCGTCCTGACCGCGAGCATCGGTGCGCAAAGAACGGCGCGATCGAATTCGTGCGGATAGTCGCGCAGGTATCTGAGCAGGATGTTGCCGCCCATCGAGTGCGCGAGGCCGAAATAGGGCCTGGTTCCGTGCTCCTTGAGTACGCGTGTCACGACGCAGGCAATGTCGGCGTCAAATTCGGAGAAGTCGCTGATGTGCGACTTGAGTGGATCGGCGAGAAGCCGCGTCGAGAGACCCTGCCCGCGCCAGTCAAACGTGATGACTGACAGACCGCGACGCAGAAGTTCGCCGATCACCTCGTAATACTTCTCGATGAATTCCGTCCGCCCGTTCAGCAGAAGGACGGTGCCCTGCGTCTGGTCATCAGGAAGCATCCAGCGCGCGGTACGCAAACGAATGCCGCCGTCGAGCGTCAACCACTCGACGACGGCACCTTCTGGGGCCGTGAAACCCGGCAGTTCAACCAGGTCCGGCAAATCGGGCCCGGTTTGGGCCATCAGCAGTTCAGCCTGCCGCCTTCGCCAGGATCGGGCCAAGCTTCATCGCAACGCTCATGTCGCCGGCGACCTTGAGCTTGCCCTGCATGAAGGCGGTCGTGCCGTCGAGTTCGCGAGCAACCATCTTCTTGAAGTTGTCGAGGGAGACGGTGATCGTGCAATCCGCCGGCTTGTTGTCGGTGGTGACCGTGTTCGGCGTGGCCTTGCCATCGATGTAGATGTTGCCCTGGCCCTCGAAGTCGAACTTCAGGGTGGAGTTCAGGCCGCTGTTGCCGCCAATCGCCTTGCCCATCTGCTCGGCAATGTTCTTGATTTCGTCGCTCATCGGTCAATCCCTTCGGTTGGAGCGGTTGGAACGCGCGGACTCATAGTGGGTGTCGGGGCGCTCGTCAAAGCGGAATGGCGAATTACCCGCTTTCCTTCGGGGAATCCGAGGTCCTGGTCGTCATTCCCGCCTGCCGCGCCCGGCCCCTCCCCGGGGACGGGTTTCACCCCGGCTGGCAGCCAAATCCGACCAAGGTGTCCCGCAGTGGCTGGAGAAGGTCGCCATAGTTCCGCCAGCGTCCGGCGGACTTCTTGTAGACGGGCTGGCGGACCTGCCAGACGCTGGCTGTCAGCACGGTGCGCTGAAGGTCCTGCGGCCGCAGGCAGGCCTCGTCCCATGGCAGCCCCACGTGGTCGATGAGCCGGCGCGTGGCCTCTTCCTGGTTCCCGACCAGGTCCTCGTAATCGATCTCGAGCATGCGCCCGGGCAGCACCTCACGCCAGTGCTCCATCAGCCCCAGATAATGGGCGTAGTGATGGCCGAGGTCCTGCAGGCTGCGGGCATAGCTGTGCGAGTCATTGAAGTTCTGCTGCCAGATCGACAGGCACGTATCCATCGGGTTGCGCCGCACATGGATGATGCGGGCGTTGGGAAACAGCAGCGCGATGAAACCCACGGCCTGGAAATTGTGGGGCATCTTGTCGGTCACGCGGATCGCGCTGCTGCTGCGCGCCTTCTGGTCGATCACGTCGAGGTAACGCTGGGCGAGGACCTCGGCGCCCACCCAGGACAGGTGCCGGGCATTCGCCTGCACGCCTTCGTCCTTGATCACCAGCGCGCCCATTTCCCGTTCGCACCTCTTGACGGTCTCGAGTTCGCCGGCCGCGAAGGCCTGGGGGTGGGAACCGATGATGGTCTCGGTCAGCGTTGTTCCCGAGCGCGGCATGCCGACGATGAAGACGGGCCGCTCGCTTTCGACGCCAAACCCCTTCCTTGCGTCGAAGAATTCCCGTGTGTAGGTGCGCTTCAGGTCCGCATAGGCCTGCTCGAGGTGATTGCGGTCATAGGTGCCGCCGGCTGCCCGGTTTGCGCGATCAAAAAAAGCGTAGGCGTCCGCATAGCGCCCGACATCATCGCACATCTTTGCTGCGGCAAAGCAAAGTCCCCGGATTTCACGCGCCGCGGTCGAGCGGCTGGCAATCATGCGCTCGACGTCCGCGATCTCCGGATCGGCGTTCGTGAACTTGCGGGCGTTGGACAAGCTGACATAGCCGCCGGACGCGTCC
>JBILGJ010000186.1:0-6112 GCA_044351125.1 Micropepsaceae bacterium | reverse complement strand
AAGCTGCACGCGCCCTTCCGTGTTCACGTAGGTGCCGTGCTGCTCTGTATAGGCCGCGCCGGGCAGGATCACGTCGGCGCGGTGTGCGCCCGCGTCGCCATGTGAACCCTGGTAGATGACGAAGGCCTGACCCAGTTTCTGCGTGTCGATCTCGTCAGTGCCGAGCAGGTAGAGCACATCGATCTCGCCCCTGGACGCGCCCTCGAGGATGCCCTGCGTGTCCCTGCCGCCCTTGTGGGGGAGGAAGCCGACATCAAGGGCACCGACGCGGGCGGCTGCGGTGTGAATGACGTTGAAGCCGTTCCAGCCGCTTTCACCGCCCGGTCCGATCATGCCTGTGTCCCGCGCGATCTGGGCACATGCTGCGAGGATGGCGGCACCGTCCTTGCGGGCCAGTGCGCCCTGTCCGACGATGAGCATCGGACGCTTTGCGTCCTTCAGCATCTTGAAGACGGCATGATGGCCCGCGGCAATTTCGTTCAGCGTGGCGGCGTTGTTGCCAAGGTCTTCGACCGCGTAGGTAAGGTCTTTTGCGGGCCCCAGGCGCGCAATCTTGAGGTTGCCGCGCAGCCAGGTCTTGCGGATGCGCGCATTGATGAGCGGCGCTTCCCAGCGCGGATCGGTGCCCACGAGCAGGAGGGCGTCAGCACTCTCGATGCCGGCAATCGTGGTGTTGAACAGGTAGCCCTGGCGCGGTCCAAGGCCAATCCTTGCACCGTCCTGGCGGCAATCCAGGTTTGCCACGCCCAGCGAGAGCATGAGATCCTTGAGTGCCTTGATGGCTTCCGTGCTCGGGAGATCGCCGACGAGGGCGGCCATGCGTTCGGGCTTGGTCGCGCGCACGCGCTCTGCGATGGCAGCGAAGGCTTCCTGCCATGTTGCCGGCTGCAGCTTGCCGTTCCGGCGAACATAGGGCCGGTCGAGGCGCTGGCGGCGCAGGCCGTCCCAGACGAAGCGGGTCTTGTCGGAGATCCACTCCTCGTTGATGTCCTCGTTCACGCGCGGAAGAATGCGCATGACCTCGCGACCACGCGTATCGACGCGAATGGCCGAGCCAACGGCATCCATCACATCGACGCTTTCGGTCTTGGTGAGCTCCCACGGCCGCGCATTGAACTGGTATGGCTTGGATGTCAGGGCGCCGACCGGGCACAAGTCGATGACGTTTCCTGACATTTCCGACGTGACGGCGTGCTCGAGATAGGTCGTGATCTCCATGTCTTCGCCGCGACCGGTGGCACCGATCTCGTCCACGCCGGCCACTTCGGCGGCAAAGCGCACACAGCGCGTGCAATGGATGCACCGCGTCATGATCGTGTTGACCAGCGGCCCCATGTTCTTGTCAGTGACGGCGCGCTTGTTCTCATCGTAGCGATTGAAGCGTGCGTGGCCATAGGCCATCGCCTGATCCTGCAGGTCGCACTCGCCACCCTGGTCGCAGATGGGACAGTCAAGCGGGTGATTGATGAGCAGGAACTCCATCACGCCCTCGCGGGCCTTCTTGACCAGCGGCGAGGCGGTCTTGACCTCGGGCGGCTCGCCATTTGGGCCGGGACGACAATCGCGCACGCCCCACGCGCAGGAGGCGACGGGTTTTGGTGAACCCTTCACCTCCACGAGGCACATGCGGCAGTTGCCGGCAATGGACAGACGCTCGTGATAGCAGAAGCGCGGAATTTCAGCGCCGGCGGCCTCGCAGGCCTGCAGCAGCGTGAAGTCTGCGGGGACTTCAATTTCCTTACCGTCTACGATGAGCTTGGTCATGGCTTCTACTCCGCCGCTACCGGGCTTGCCGGCTTGCCGGCGCGTCGCGCGTTGATCCGGCGTTCAACTTCAGGTCGGAAGTGGCGCAGCAAACCCTGGATCGGCCATGCGGCTGCATCACCGAGGGCGCAGATGGTGTGCCCCTCGACCTGATAGGTCACTTCCAGCAGGAGGTCGACTTCCTTGGGATCGGCATCGCCCGTTACCAGACGTTCCATGACGCGCCACATCCAGCCCGTTCCTTCCCGGCAGGGCGTGCACTGGCCGCAGGATTCGTGCTTGTAGAAGCGCGAGAGACGCGCGATCGCCTTCACGACGTCGGCGGACTTGTCCATCACGATGATGCCTGCGGTGCCCAGGCCCGACTTCACGTCGCGCAGGCTGTCGAAGTCCATCAGGACCGTGTCACAGATCGATTTCGGCAGCAGCGGCACCGATGAGCCGCCGGGAATGACCGCAAGCAGGTTATCCCAGCCGCCGCGCACGCCGCCCGCGTGCTTCTCGATGAGTTCCTTGAGCGGAATGCCCATCTCTTCTTCGACATTGCAGGGCTTGTTCACGTGGCCCGATATGCAGAACACCTTCGTGCCCGTGTTGTTCGGGCGACCCAGCGCCGAGAACCATGCCGCGCCGCGACGCAGGATCGTGGGCGCGACAGCGATCGACTCGACATTGTTGACGGTGGTCGGGCAGCCATAGAGACCGACATTCGCGGGGAACGGCGGCTTGAGGCGTGGCATGCCCTTCTTGCCTTCAAGGCTTTCGATGAGTGCCGTTTCCTCGCCGCAGATATAGGCGCCAGCGCCGTGGTGCACATAGCAGTCGAAGTCCCAGCCACTGCCAGCGGCGTTCTTGCCGAAAAGGCCTGCGTCGTAGCACTCCTGGATTGCGGCCTCGAGGCGCTTGTACTCGTTGCGGAACTCTCCCCGCACATAAATGTAGCAGGCATGCGCGCCCATCGCGAAGGATGCCACGAGGCACCCTTCCAGCAGCGTGTGCGGGTCGTGGCGCATGATGTCCCGGTCCTTGCACGTGCCGGGCTCGGATTCGTCTGCATTCACGACGAGGTAGGACGGACGGCCGTCGGTCTGCTTGGGCATGAACGACCATTTCAGGCCAGTCGGGAACCCTGCCCCGCCGCGTCCGCGCAGGCCGGACTTCTTCATCTCGTCGATGATCCAGTCGCGGCCCTTTTCAATCAGTGCCTTGGTATTGTCCCACGCGCCACGGCGGCGCGCTGCGTCTAGGCGCCAGTCGTGGATGCCGTAGAGGTTGGTGAAAATGCGATCGGCGTCGGTGAGCATCAGGACTTCACCTCTTTAAGGGTCGTCGGTCCGCCTTCGGGTGCCGAGGTCTGTCGACCAATCTGCGAACCCGGCTTGGTCGGACGGCCGTTGCGCAAGTCATTGATAAGCGCTTCGGCGCGTGCGCCATCGAGATCTTCGAAGAAGTCGTCGGCGACCTGAACGATGGGCGCGTTTACGCAGGCCCCGAGGCATTCGACTTCCATCCACGAAAGCTTGCCATCGGCGGATACGGTTTCGGCCTGCGGGTGGATGTGCTTCTTGCACGCCGCCACAACCTGGTCCGAGCCCCGCAGCCAGCAGGGCGTGGTCGTGCAGACCTGCAGCAGATGCTGGCCGACCGGCTTGAGGTTGAACATCGTGTAGAAGGTGGCGATCTCGAGCACGCGGATGGGCGACATGCCCAGCATCTCGCCAATGACACGCATCATGGGTTCGGTGACATGGCCCCCATTCTGCTCCTGCGCGCGCCACAGCAACGGGACAACGGCCGAGGCCTGCTTGCCGGCGGGATACTTTGCAATCTGCTGCTGGGCCCACGCCTGGTTCTCGGCCGTGAAGGCGAAGGTGGCGGGCTGGTTGGGTGCGAGGCGGCGGGTGCTCACCGGTCAATCTCCCCGAATACGATGTCGAGCGAACCGAGGATGGCCGAAACGTCGGCAACCATGTGACCCTTGCAGAGATAGTCCATGGCCTGCAGGTGAGGGAACCCCGGGGCGCGGATCTTGCAGCGATAGGGCTTGTTCGTCCCGTCGGACACGACGTAAACACCGAACTCGCCCTTGGGGGCCTCGACCGCGGCGTATACTTCGCCTGCGGGGACATGATAGCCCTCGGTGTAGAGTTTGAAGTGATGGATGAGCGCCTCCATGGAGCGCTTCATCTCGCCGCGCTTCGGCGGCACGAACTTGCCGGTCATCTCGTGTACCGGGCCGTTGGGCATCTTCTCAACGCACTGCTTCATGATCTTCGTCGACTCGCGCATCTCCTCGATGCGGCAGAGGTAACGGTCGTAGCAGTCACCGTTCTTGCCCACGGGGATATCGAAGGCCAGATCGGAGTAGCATTCATAAGGCTGCGCCCGGCGCAGATCCCAAGGCATGCCCGAACCGCGCACCATGACGCCCGAGAATCCCCAGGCCAATGCGTCTTCCGCCGTCACGATGCCGATGTCGACATTGCGCTGCTTGAAGATGCGGTTGTCGGTCAGCAGGCCCTCGATGTCGTCGATGACCTGCGGGAACTCGACACACCACTGGTGAATGTCGTCGAGCAGCGCCTGTGGCAGGTCCTGGTGGACACCGCCAGGCCTGACATAGGCTGCGTGCATGCGCGAACCACTGGCACGCTCGTAGAAGACCATGAGCTTCTCGCGCTCTTCGAAGCCCCAAAGCGGCGGCGTGAGGGCGCCGACATCCAGAGCCTGGGTGGTGGTGTTCAGCAGATGTGAGAGAATGCGACCAATTTCGCTGTAGAGCACGCGGATATACTGCGCGCGAGGAGGTACCTGGATGCCGCAGAGCTTCTCGACGGCCAGGGCAAAGGCGTGCTCCTGATTCATCGGCGCTACGTAGTCGAGCCGGTCGAAATAGGGTACGGCCTGCGTGTAGGTCTTGTTCTCGATCAGCTTTTCGGTGCCGCGGTGCAGAAGCCCGATATGCGGATCGACGCGTTCCACCACCTCGCCATCCAGTTCGAGCACCAGCCGCAGCACCCCGTGGGCAGCCGGATGCTGGGGCCCGAAATTGATATTCATGTTCCGGGCGTGAGGTTCGGTACCGGTGCTCATGGCTTGGATGCCTTTTCGTCGCCGGGAAGCACGTATTTCGCTCCCTCCCATGGCGACATGAAGTCGAACTTGCGGAAGTCCTGCACGAGGCGAACGGGTTCGTAGACGACACGCTTCTGGGATTCGTCGTAGCGAACTTCGCTGAAGCCCGTCAGCGGGAAGTCCTTGCGCAGCGGATAGCCGGCAAAGCCATAGTCGGTAAGAATACGACGCAGGTCGGGGTGATCCGAGAACTGGATGCCATACATGTCGAAGGCTTCACGCTCGAACCAGTTGGCCGCGGGCCACACACTTATCGCCGAGGGAACCGGCGCCTGCTCGTCCGTCTGAACTTTGATGCGAATGCGCAGGTTCCTGTGCATGCTGAGCAGGTGATAGACGACGTCGAAACGCTTCTCACGCTCCGGATAGTCAGCGCCGCAGATATCGACCAGCGTCTTGAACATGCATTCAGGGTCGTCGCGAAGGAACAGCAGAAGGCCGATCAGCGTTTCACGCGGGCAGTCCACAGTGACTTCCCCATGGGCGATCGAGGCGGTCAGTCCGAACCCGCTTTTCCTGGCGAGGACGTAGTCTGAAAGAGCCTGCAGCTTGTCGGTCATCGGTCGCTCAGCGGATAATGTTGCCGGTACGGCGGATCTTCTTCTGCAGAAGCATCACGCCATACACGAGGGCTTCGGCTGTGGGCGGGCAGCCGGGCACGTAGATGTCGACGGGCACGATCCGGTCGCAGCCGCGAACCACGGAATAGGAATAGTGGTAATAGCCGCCACCATTGGCGCAGGATCCCATGGAGATCACGTAGCGGGGCTCCGGCATCTGGTCGTAGACCTTGCGCAGGGCCGGGGCCATCTTGTTTGTCAGCGTGCCAGCCACGATCATCACGTCGGATTGGCGCGGCGATGCTCGTGGGGCGAAGCCGAAGCGCTCGAGGTCATAGCGGGGCATTGACGCCTGCATCATTTCCACGGCGCAGCAGGCAAGACCGAAGGTCATCCACATCAGCGAGCCCGTGCGGGCCCATGTGATGAGGTCGTCGGCACGGGCCACGAGAAAGCCCTTCTCGTCGAGGGCCTCGCGCGCGGCAAGGAAAAACGGATCGTTCGGATCAACCGGGCCTGCGCCTTCAACGCCAGACCGACCGGATGACAGTGCGGGCGGGTTCACTCCCATTCCAGGGCTCCCTTCTTCCACTCGTAGATGAAGCCGACAGTCAGGATGCCGAGGAACACCATCATCGACCAGAACCCGAAGA
>JBILGJ010000185.1:0-6123 GCA_044351125.1 Micropepsaceae bacterium | reverse complement strand
GTGGCCGAGGCAGGAGGCGAGTGCCAGCAGGATGACGGCTGGGAGGCCCAGGCCGGCGGCCAGCAGGCCAAGCGCGAGGGCGCAGGCGGCGATGCAGCCCATGTCCCAGCTATCCTCGGTGGCGACGTGGAAGCGCAGGGCGCAGGGCGAGGCCTTGGCAAGATTGTAGACCGGCGCGTTCATTACGGGGACATAGAAGCTTATGGCGAAGGTGCCGATCGCGTTGGCGGCTATCGCGAGTGCTGGGGTGTCGAGGCTGAGCGCCCTCAGCGCGGCGATGACGGCAAGCCCCCCGAAGACGATGGGCACCGCCAGGCGTCCGCGGCCGCTGTCGAGCAGGCTTCCCACGGCAAGACCGCCAAGGGCGCCGGCAATGGCGGCCAGCGCCATGGTTCCGCCATAGGCTGCAAGGCTCTCGCCCAGGGCGAGGAACAACGTGACCTGCCAGAACAGTACGAATGTCGCGGCAAACCAGCCGTTGAGGAGGTAGATGAGGTTGCCGGTCGCTGACGCGGCCTGCATGGCGGGAGGTTCGGGGCCGATCCGTACGTCGGCAGTCCAGAGCAGGGGCACGATGCCCAGCGCCTGGATCAGGCCGATCAGCGCGAAGGCGCCCCCTGCCCCCACATTCATGAGCGCCCAGGTCCCGAAAAGGGGGGCCACGATGCCGATGAAGGCGGCCAGCGCCTCGCGTGCGCCGATCTGGCGGCCGCGGTTCTCGCTGTCGCCCTGGGCGGCAAAGAAGGCATGGAAGGACGACCAGTAGAAGGCCTCGCCGAAGCCTGTCGCAAGGCACCGCGCGAGGAGCGCCCAGCCGATGCCATCGATCGCGGCCGACAGCGGATATTGCAGGGCGAGCACCAGGCAGCCGGCGACAAGCGTTGCCTTCAGCCCGATGCGGCCGGCGACGGGAACGACCGCGCGGCGGCCGATGTAGCGCAAGGCAGCGGTGGCGGCGAGGGCTGCGATCGTCTCTTCCAGGGTGAGGCCTGCCTTCAGCAGATAGACAAGCAGGAATACGCCGCCGCTGCCCTGGGCCATGGCCTGAAAGGCGTAGTGCAGGCTCAGCAGGTTGACCGCGCGGTTGGCGAGGAAGGACATTCGGGTGTCAGTAGGGGCACGTGCGGGGGAATGCAATGGCACCGGGTGCAGCCCCCTTCCCTGACGATGCGGTCTGCCCTATCGGGGAATTCGGTGCGCTGTCACCGGAATTAGAGGTAGGCGCGGATGCGGCTGGTCAGGCGCCAGGCGGCCTTGTAGGTCAGGCCCAGCTGGCGCTGGACCTCACGCGCCGTCATGCGCTTGTGGCCGACGCACATGAGGAACATCACATAGTACCAGTCCTGGAGCGGCGTGCGCGAGCGCGCGAACGGCGTGCCGGCCTTCGGGTGGATGTGGTACGCGCACCACTGGCAGACATAGGCGGGCTGCTGGCGCAGGCGGTGAAAGCGGCCCTTGCGCAGGCATTTCGGGCATGTGCCCGGATTGCCATGGCGCAGCTCAAGCAAATGGTCGAGGCAGGCGTCTTCGGTCGGGAAGCGCTGGACGAAGGCCCGGTACAGCGCGGTCTCGGGATCGGGCTGGTTCACGGGCTCTGCGTCACGCCTCGTCGAGCACGTCGCGCACCTTCTCGGTCAGCGCCTTGAGGTTGAAGGGCTTGGAGATGAAGTGGCAGTCCTCGGGCTTGTCGCCGGCGTTGCGGAAGGCGCCTTCGGCATAGCCCGACATGAAGATCACCCGCATGGCCGGATTGGACTTGCGGATCTCCTTGACGAGGGCCGGTCCGTCCATGCCGGGCATAACGACATCGGAGATCACGAGGTCGATCTCGGCGGCGTGCTCCTCGATCAGCTCGAGCGCCTCCTCGCCACCCGATGCGTCGATGACCTTGTAGCCCCGCATGGTCAGGGCCCGGACGGCGAAGTCGCGCACGGCGTCCTCGTCCTCGACGAGAAGGATTGTGCCGACGCCGGTGAGATCGCGGGGGGCGGGCGCCTTCTCGGCTTCCTTCGGGGCCTCGGCAACCGGCGCGGGGACATGGCGCGGCAGGTAGATGCGGAAGGTCGTGCCCCTGCCCATTTCGGATTCGGGGAAGATGAAACCACCGGTCTGCTTGACGATGCCGTAGACCGAGGCCAGGCCGAGGCCGGTTCCCTTGCCCGGGTCCTTGGTGGTGAAGAACGGGTCGAAGATCTTGCTCAGGTTCTCGGGCGGGATGCCGACGCCGTTGTCCTCGACCTCGATGACGACATAGTCGCCCGGCGGGACGAGAATGTCGCCAGAGAAGGTCGTGTTCTCGACCAGATTGCGATTGAACGTGCGTACCGCCAGCGTGCCGCCGGCGGGCATGGCGTCGCGCGCATTCACGGCGAGATTGATCAGCGCATTGCCCAGCTGGTGCTGGTCGGCGAGCACGGGCCAGAGATCGCGGCCATGCTCGACCTTGAGCTTGACGCGGTCACCGATCAGGCGGCGCAGCGTAACGGTCCAGTCGGCGACGAGGTCGGTGAGGTTGAGAACGACGGGCTCGAGCGTCTGCTGGCGCGAGAAGGCCAAGAGCTGGCGCACCAGCGAGGCTGCGCGCACGCCCGTGTTGTGGATGGTGTTGAGGTCGGCGAAGGCCGGATCGCCCGGCGGGTGGCGCTGCAGCAGAAGCTCTGCCACGCCGTTGATGACGGTCAGCAGGTTGTTGAAGTCGTGGGCGATGCCGCCAGCCAGCTGGCCGATGGCCTGCATCTTCTGGCCCTGGGCGTATTGGCGCTCGAGCGAGGTCTGGCCGGTCGTGTCGATGAGATAGACCGCGAAGGCCACGCCGGCAGCGGCGTCGCTGGTGACGCGGCTGGCAAAGAGCTGCGCGGTGCGCTTGTCGTCGTTGCGGAAGCGGACTTCGACCGGTGCGCGCGAGACGTCGCCCACGCCCAGCGAGGAGAGACGTGCGCGTGTCGTCTGGATGGTCTGGTCAACCAGGCCGTCGAAGATCGAGCGGCCTGAAACCCGTGCGGGATTTGCGCCCACCATGGTGGCCAGCGCGGCGTTGGCCTCGACGATCGTGCCGTCAGCCGCGCAGAGCGCGATGGCGACGGGAGCGTCCTGGATGAAGCGGGGGACCTGGGGGGCTGCCGGCCCCTGCCCCGGCACATGCTCGATCGGCTTGAGCTGCACCACGACGGACTGGCGCGGCTGCTGGCCGTCGACGGCCTGCAACATGGGGCGGCGCTGAGCAAGGTCGGTGATGCGCCAGATGGTGTGACCGCTGCCGGAGATCGGAGCAACGGCAACCTGGACCCATTTGCCGGCGACGTTCTTCAGCTTCAGTTCTTCCTCGCGCGGCTGGCCGAGGCTGGCCGCGCGCACCAGGGCATAGAGGCGCTGCGCGGTGTCCGTGTCGGCCGAGAATCCTGCTACCGGCAAGACATCGCCACCGGACATGCTGCGTCCGAACATCTTGCGCCATGCAGGATTTGCGTAGCCAACGGAGCCATCGGGCAGCGTGATGCAACAGGCGCGGTGATCGGTGTCGAGTGCGGCTCCGAAGAGACGTGCGGGCTGCTCTGCCGGCACGAGGCGCCCGGAGGTGATGGCGAGGATCAAAGCCGAGCCGCACAGGGTAATCCCAATGAGAAAAGCAAGGCCGCCAAGGCCGGCCGCCTGCGGCCATGCCACGACGGCGAGGCCCGCAAGGCAGGCGATCGCAAAGAGCGCCATCGCGGCCTCGGCCGGGGTCACGCGCGTCGCTACGCTCCTGGCCCACTGCCCGTTCAAGCCCTGCCACCACGCCGCCGTGGCGGGCTGGGTTTCGGTCGGTTCGGGGGGCGTCGGCTGATTTTCTGTAGCTGGATTCATGTACGACGCCCTGTCCGCGCGGATGGTACCCTGCCCTTGAGTTTCATCACGAAGCCGATGACCTGGGCCACCGCCTTGTAATGTTCGGGCTTGATCGTTTCATCCACGTCGACAGAGGCATAGAGGGCCCGCGCAAGTGGCGGGTTCTCGACGACAGGCACGTTGTTGGCGCGTCCGATCTCGCGGATCTTCAACGCAACATGGTCGACGCCCTTGGCGACGCAGATGGGTGCCCCCATCTTGCCTGATTCGTAGGCCAATGCGACCGCGTAGTGCGTCGGGTTTGTGATAATCACGGCTGCCTTGGGGACGGCCGCCATCATGCGCTTGCGGGATCTTTCTAACCGAATTTGTCTAAGACGCTGCTTAACTATCGGATCGCCTTCACTTTGTTTGTGTTCGTCCTTGACCTCCTCACGTGTCATCTTTAGGCGACGCATGCGCTCAAAATACTGCCAGCCATAGTCGGCAATGGCGATGACGCCGAGCACCGAAAGGGCGGCAATCATGGCCTGCCCCAGAAGCGACAGCGACTCGATAAGCAGCAGGCTGACCGGCAGGATGATCATGGCCAGCATGTCTTCCTTGCTGGGCCAGACGGTCATGGCAATCGCCGCGGCGATCGCGGCGGTCTTGAACAGGCCCTTGGCAAAGGTCACGAGGGCCTGCTTCCCGAACACGCGGCTGAACCCCTGGATCAGGCTGAGGCGGCTGAGCTTCGGGGCAATCTTGTCGAGCGCAAAGACCGGCTTGTGCTGGATCATGTGGGCGGCGATCGCCACCGCCATGAGCAGGGCGAAGGGTATGCCCACGGTCTGCAGCAACTCGTAGCCTATGCCGCTTGCAAAATTGCCGGCTGTCTGGGGTGACAGCTTTATGTTGTGCGCCCCTGACAGGAACCCGGTCATGAATGTGCGCAGCGCGTCGGCCATCGAGGGGCTCCACATCAGAAGCCAGCCGGTCGCAGCCGCGAGCACGAGCCAGGCTGCCACGTCGGGCGACTGGGTGACGTCACCCTTCTCCTCGGCCTGCTGGAGCTTGTATTGGGTAGGCTCTTCGGTTTTTTGACTGTCGTCCTTTTCTTCCGCCATGGCCGGTCAGTCTCCGGTCACTGGGGAAGGAAGGGTTGCACCCGCGACCCGAAGTCGTCGAGGAACCACATCATCATGGTCGACAGGGACAGTGCCAGGATCACGAACCCGGCAAGGATGTTCAGCGGCGTGACCAGAAAGAAGACCTGCAGCTGGGGCATCATGCGTGCGACGACGCCGGCGCCGCCGTAGATGACCAGGCCGAAGACGATGAAGGGCGCAGCCATCTGCATGCCGACGAGGTACATGCCGGAAACCAGACTGACGGCCAGCTGCATGACGTCGGGCGCGGCCGGCAGCTTGCCCGGCGGGAACAGCGTGAAAGAATGCGCAATGCCGCCGATCAGCAGGTGGTGCAGGTCACCCATGAAGATCAGCGTGACGGCCAGGAGCGACAGGAACAGAGAGATCAGTGCGCCCTGCGCGCCTTGCGTGGGATCGAGGCCCTGCGCGAAGGCAAGGCCGGTCTGGCTCGCGATCACGTTGCCCGCGACCTGGACCGAACCCATCACGATACGCAGCAGGAGGCCGATGATGAGGCCGACGAGAACCTCGGAGATCACCATGGCGGCCAGCATGGCGGGCATGGTGCGCACGCTTGCGGGATAGAGACCGCCAACAAGCGGGACCAGGACAAGCGTGAGGCCGAGGGCGATCATCAGGCGCGCCCGCGCCGGGATGGTTGCCTCGCCGAGCGCCGGCAAGGTCATCGTCATCGCACCGACGCGCGAGAACACCAGCATGAAGGCAAGAATGTCCGCGGGCAGGAGATCCTGGATCGCATTGATCGGCACGCGCGGACGCCCCCGTTCAGGGATTGATTATCATCTGGACGATCGTCGCCATCAGACCCGACATGGTTGCGGCCATAAACGGTAACAAAATGATAATGGCGATGAAGATCGACAGGATCTTGGGAACGAATACGAGGGTCGCTTCCTGGATCTGGGTCAGGGCCTGCAGCAGGCCCACGCCAAGGCCGACGACCAGGCCCACCATCATGACCGGTGCGGTCATCAATATGAGAACCCACATGGACTCGCGCGCGAGATCCAGCATTTCTCCACCGCCCATGACGACAACCCTTTTCCTTGCCTGTTCTTTTTCTTGTTGCGGTCTTGCGATGGCCTAGATCGGCATTCGCAGGATGTCCTGATAAGCGGCGATGACCTTGTCACGGATCGCCACG
>JBILGJ010000184.1:0-6141 GCA_044351125.1 Micropepsaceae bacterium | reverse complement strand
CAGGACCGTCCCGATGCGATCGCGTGGCTGGTGCGTAACCATCCGGAACTGACGGATCCGGAAATCGGCAAGCTGGTCGGCACCACAAAGTCGACGATCCAGGCCATCCGCACGCGCGCTCACTGGAACATCGCCAACATCAAGCCGGTCGACCCGGTGACACTCAGCCTCTGCTCGCAACTTGAACTTGACCTCGCGGTCGAGAAGGCGGCTGCACGCAAGCCGCGCGTGTCCATGGCTGACGTCAAGGGTACCACGCTGAAACCTGCCAGCGAGGCGGTGAAGGCCGAAGCCGAGGAAGACGCGCCGCAGATGAAGTATGATCCTGCGTCGGTCTTTGCCTCGTTCCAGCGCGCGCGCAGCGACAAGTAGGCGTGGACTGCGCCGCCTGACCGGCTGCGGTCATTTCCCGACCGTCTGCGGGTTCACGTGCATGGGTGCCGGCTGAATCGTCTCGACCTCGAAAGGCTCGCGATGGATGGCCGGCACGGGTCCGCGCCGAACAAGCCTATAGATGACAAAGCCCACGAACAGCGCGTGCATCAGCGCCGTGTAATAGAAGATCGCGTCGAGCCCTGCCGCATGGATCACGGCTGCCGCAATGACGGGGCCGATTGCAGCCGCAGCGCCGTAGACGAACAGATTGCTTGAGGCGACCTGTGTCATTTCCTCGCGTCTTGCGTGGTCGTTGAGGTGAGCGTTGGTGAGGGAACCGATCGGAAAGGCCATGGCTCCGTAAAGAGCGCCGCCGGCGAACAGCCACAGCCACGCGTGGTGGGCAAGTGGCGAGGGCGTTGCAAGCATCAAGCCTGCAACGGCCGCAAGGGCTGCACAGATGCCAATCACGTAGCGCCGATCCATCCGATCCGACAGGCGGCCGAGTGGCCACTGCGCCATGGCGCCGCCAATGATCACGGCGGACATGAACAGGGCGATGCCGTGATCCGTCATCCCGCGGTGCTCTGCATAGACCGGCGCCAGGGTCCAGAACGCACCCGAGACCAGGCCAACGACAATGGCTCCGATCATGCCCACGGGCGAAAGCTGGTAGAGGCGCAACAGGTGAAGGCTGACGGTCTTTGGACGCGGTGGCTCTTCCTGACGTGTCAGACCAACCGGCAGCAGGCACATCATCGTGAGGATGGCGCAGATCGAAAAGAGGACATGAGCCTTCGGGTCTGCCAGCGTGAACAGGAACTGGCCGCCCATCAGCGCAAGATTGTTGAGCGTTGCATAGAGCGTGAAGATGCGGCCGCGGATCTCGTTGGCCGATTGCTGGTTCAGCCACGCCTCGAGCACGGCAAACATGCCTGCGGCGCAAAATCCGATGCCCGCTCTCAGGAACGCCCAGACCAGCGGGGAAATCGCCAGCGCATGGACCAGCACCAGCGCGGCCGTCATCGCGCCCAGAACCGCGAAGGTCCTGATCTGGCCGACCCGTGCTGTCAGGCGCGGGGAAAACCAGCAACCTGCGACAAAGCCCACGAAATAGGCCGAACCCATCAGGGCGATTGCCGTGCTCGAAAAACCCTCGGCGTGCGCCCTGACGGGTACAAGCGTTCCCTGGAGGCCATTGGCCAGCAGCATGACCACGGCCGTGGCCAGGAGTGCAGAGATTCGGGCGATGTCCGGGAGTGTGACGCGTGTCGACATGGGGCGGTGTTTATCGCCGGCGGGCAGAAGCGGCCAGTGACACCGGTCACGCAGGGCGCTCTGCCGCAGGGGTGGTCCCTGCCCCTCCCGACCCTGGTCGGGGTCCGGCGCGTCCGCGTGCCCGCGATGACCTCTGGAACGTTGCCCGGGGCGCACCGCTTGGCTAGGTTGCGCGCCAATGCGACCGAGACGCCTTGCTGCCACGGGGGAGACGACATGAACGCCGCGACCGGACACCGCAACCCGTACGAGACCGACCTCGACAAGAATCCTGCCAATTACCAGTCCCTGTCGCCACTGACCTTCCTGGAGCGGGCGGCTCATGTCTACCCGAACCATACTGCCATCCTGCATGGCGAGCTTTCCTACTCTTATGCCCAGTTCTACGACCGTTGCCGCCGGCTGGCGTCAGCCCTTGCGAAACGGGGCATCGGGACGGGCGATACAGTGTCTGTCCTTGCGCCGAACGTCCCTGCAATGCTTGATGCGCATTACGGGGTCATGATGACGGGTGGTGTGCTCAATGCCATCAACTATCGCCTGAGCGCACAGGAGATTGCGTTCATCCTGGACCATGGCGAGGCCAAGGTCCTCATGGTGGACTGCGAGTTTGGCTCGCTGGCTCGCGAGGCCCTGAAGCTCTGCAAGGCCAAGCCCTATCTCGTCGGGATTGATGACGCCTTCTTCAAGGGTGGCGAACTGATCGGCGAGATCGAGTACGAGGCATTCCTGCAGACTGGTGATCCTGCCTTCGCATGGTCCTTGCCCCAGGACGAATGGCAGGCCATTGCGCTCAACTATACCAGCGGCACGACCGGAAATCCGAAAGGCGTCGTCTTCCACTCCCGGGGGGCCTATCTTCTCGCGCTTGGCAATGTCATCTCGGCGTCGATCCGCGCGCACCCCGTCTATCTGTGGTCGTTGCCGATGTTCCACTGCAATGGCTGGTGCTTCACGTGGACGATCTCGGTCGTGGCTGGCACGCATGTCTGCCTCAGGCGGGTGACTGCGGCCAACATGTACGAGGCCTGCGCGCGCTATGGGGTCACCCACATGTGTGGGGCACCGATCGTCATGAGCATGCTGGTCGATGCAACCGACGAAGAGCGCCGGCCGCTCAAGAACAAGATCGAGTTCATGACTGCGGCCGCACCTCCGCCAGCGGCGACGCTGGCTCGCATGGAAGCTGCCGGGTTCCAGGTGCACCATGTGTATGGCCTCACCGAGACCTATGGACCGGCGGTCGTCAACGCATGGCATGGGGAATGGGATGCGCTCGAGCTTGAGGAGCGCGCCCGCATCAAGGCGCGGCAGGGCGTGCGTTATTCGGTACTGGAGGCGCTCGCGGTCAAGGATCCCGAAACGATGAAGGACGTGCCCCGCGACGGGCAGACCATGGGCGAGGTGTTCTTCCGCGGCAATGTGGTCATGAAGGGTTACCTGAAGAACCCCTCGGCGTCGGCTGCCGCCTTCAAGGATGGCTGGTTTCATTCCGGCGATCTCGGCGTCTGGCATCCGGATGGCTATATCCAGCTCAAGGACCGCTCGAAGGACATCATCATCTCCGGCGGCGAGAACATCTCGTCGATCGAGGTGGAAGACGTGCTGATGAAACACCCGGCTGTCGGACTTGCGGGTGTTGCCGGAAAGCCGGACGAGAAATGGGGCGAGACCCCGGTTGCGTTCATCGAACTCAAGAAAGGCGCGACCGCCACGCAAGAGGAGATCATTGCCTTCGTTCGCGGTCACATTGCAGGCTACAAGGTGCCGCGAACCGTGGTCTTCTGCGAACTGCCCAAGACATCCACTGGCAAGATCCAGAAATTCAAGCTGCGTGAGCTGGCCTTGAAGAGCTGATCGGTACCAGAAACAAAAACGCCCCCGAAGCGCGCCATGCGCCGGGGGCGATACGTGAATCTTGTCTGATTATTGGATTTCGAGTTTCAGCCTCAGGATCTCTTCCTTGAGACGCAACTTTTTCTTTTTCAACTCTGCCAGCACTATGTCGTCAGGGTGGGGTCGGTGCTGCTCATCCCTGATCTGTTGTTCGAGTTTGTAATGCCTATCCGAAAGCTCCTGGATATGCGACTCTAGGCCCATTGACGTGCCTCCGTGCTTTGAGGAGTCAACTCAAACACAAAACAGTGCATTTGTCAGCGGCGATATTGAGACGGTCACAAATTTTGTGTTAATCGGCACAAGACTGCTGCGCGTTGATTTCGCCTCGCAAATGCAGACAATCTGCTTCATCTTTTGCGCCTGCGAGAGAAACCTCTTCCCACATGTGGTAGGGTTTTGCGTGGGCAGTTTCCTCCCCTCGGGCTAATGCGAAGGTCATGGGATCCTCAAACAACGGCGACAACAAGGATCATCCGCAACTGACACTGGTCGGCGGCCTTCAGGCTGATGGATCCAACCTGCTTCCCGAAGGCGTGGAACCTGGCACTGTCGACCGGGCGACGCTGCAGCAACTGGCTGACCTGAAGAGACAGCATCGGGAACTCGATGACGAGATCCAGGCCCTTGTCCTGAGTACGGCGAGCGACCAACTTCTTCTCAAGCGCCTGAAGAAGCGCAAGCTGATGCTCAAGGACCAGATCACGAAGATCGAAGGCGCCATGCTGCCCGACATCATCGCCTGACCGACGCGACGGCGGCGTCAGGTCTTGGGCCTCTTTGCGCTGTACATGGCGCGGTCTGCGTTCTCCATTGCGCCGTCGACATTCTCGCCCTTCTGGAAGACGTGAACGCCGTGGGCCATGGACAGCTTGATCGAGTAGCCGTTCCATTCGAATGGCCTGCCTGACAGCTGCTCGGCCAGAAACGTCGCCTTTCGCTCGGCAGCGTCCCTGTCGGCCTTCGCCATGATCAAACCGAATTCGTCGCCACCCAGGCGTCCGATCACATCGGACTCGCGGACGTTGTCCGTCAGGATCCTGGCCACGTGCCGAAGGACTGCGTCTCCGGCGGCGTGCCCGAACGTGTCATTGACAGTCTTGAATCCGTCGAGATCGAAGTATACGAGCGAGGCCGTCAGGTCGTAACGCTCGCCAAAGTCGAGAATGCGCGACATCTCGCGGACAAAGGCGCGCCGGTTGAGCAAGGGCACCAGACCGTCCTGGTCCGCAAGCGCCTGCACCGCCTCGATCTGGCTGCGCATCTGCTCGAGTTCGCTGCGCAGGCGGTCGACCTCTCCCATCAGGGTGACGATCGCGTCGCGAACCCGCGGCGTGAACTCGCTCTCGGGAATGCCGAGAACGGAGGCGACTTCGGATGGCGCACGCCCGGCGGCGGCATCGGTCGTCGCCGTGGCCTTCTGGACAGACGTGTAGGCACTCACACCGGAGGCGCCGGAGACTGAACCTGGGCGGTTTCCTGAGATCTTCATGTGGCCCCAGTATAGCGCAAGCCCGGCGAAACCGCCGTCACGAATCGTTAACAGAAAAACTGCGACCAATTGCTTAACGACGGCCGACTTCCGGATTTCACTGCGCGGGGCGAACCATTATAATGCGGCGCTTCTCACGCATCGGGGACAGCGGGTCTCCGTCCGCAGACATATCAGGAAGCGCAAGGCCGGCATGGCCACGAAACCCAATCCCTCCAGCGAACGATCGCAGGCCGACGTCGGCATCATCATGGGCAGCCGCTCGGACTGGTCCGTCATGTCCGAGGCCGCCGACCTTCTCGAAAAACTGGGCGTCAGGCACGAGGTCCGGGTCGTCTCGGCCCATCGCACGCCCGACCGCCTGTTTGCCTATGCCAAGGGCGCGCGGGCACGCGGCCTGAAAGTCATCATCGCCGGCGCCGGCGGGGCCGCACACCTGCCAGGCATGGCCTCGTCCATGACCACCCTGCCCGTCCTGGGCGTGCCGGTGGCCGCAACGGGGCTCAACGGCCTCGACAGCCTCTTGTCCATCGTTCAGATGCCGGGTGGCGTGCCTGTGGGTACGCTGGCCATCGGCAAGCCGGGCGCAAAGAACGCGGCGCTGCTGGCGGCCGCGATCCTCGCGCTTGGCGACAAGGAGCTGGCCAAGCGGCTTGACGCCTTTCGCGCCAGGCAGACAGCCGACGTGCCGGAAGCCCCCTTCGATGAAGACAATGCTCGCTGACGCTGCGCGGATCGTGCCCCCGGGGGGGACGGTCGGGATCCTGGGTGGCGGGCAACTCGGGCGCATGCTGGCCATGGCGGCTGCGCGGCTTGGGCTTCGCTGCGCCATCTATGCGCCGGAAGAAGATTCGCCTGCTTTCCAGGTGAGCGACTGGCACATGGTTGCGCGCTATGAAGACCACGCGGCGCTCGAGGCTTTCGCCAGCCGGGTCGACGTCATCACCTATGAATTCGAGAACGTTCCCGGCGACACAGCCAATGTACTCGGCGCATTGCGGTGCGTCCGGCCTTCGCCCTTGGCGCTTTCCGTGATCCAGGACCGGATTGCGGAAAAGACATTCGTGCGCAATGCAGGGATTGGCACGGCACCGTTTGCT
>JBILGJ010000009.1:0-18207 GCA_044351125.1 Micropepsaceae bacterium | reverse complement strand
CACGGGGCGCGGTCGAGGCTGCGCGCCGAGGCGCCTTCGGCCTCTTGATCCGTTCCGCGGGCACGAGCCACCATCGCTTCGCCCATACCGGCAACATGCGCTATGACGAGAGTGTCCGGAAAATTCCGGCTGCGTCGCTGTCGTCCCCGGACGCGGACCAGATGGAGCGGTTGCTGAAGGCGGGTGGGCGTGTCGTCGTGCGCATGGACATCCGCACCTCGCATCATCCCAAGGCGGTTTCAGGCAATGTCATCGGCGATATTCCGGGTACAGAGAAGCCGGAGGAGATCGTGCTGATGAGCGCGCATCTCGACTCGTGGGACAAGGGGACCGGTGCCATTGATGACGGGGCAGGTGTTGCCATGGCGATTGCGTCTGCCTTGCGCGCTGGGGGCCCTGACCGCAAGCCCAAGCGGACGATCCGCGTCGTGCTCTATGGCGCCGAGGAATTTGGGGGGCATGGCGGCGAGGACTATGCACGCCGGCGCCCCGATGAGGTGAAGCGCCATGTCATGGCGGGCGAGGCCGACTTCGGTGCCGGTGCGCCCTGGCGGTTCAACACCAACGTGCCGGCCGGCGATCTTGCGTTCTATGAGACGGTGTTTGCCGCGATCCAGCCTCTGGGGATCGAGCGCGGCAAGCTGGCGACGACGGGTGGGGTCGACATTGCGCCGCTGCACAAGGCCGGCGTGCCGATCATCGCTGTCGACCAGGACGGTACAGGCTATTTCGACCTGCACCACACCGACGACGACACGCTGGACAAGATTGACCCCGTTGCGCTCGAGCTTAATGTCGAGGCTTATGCCCGGGCTATTGCGATGGTGGCGAACCGCTAGGCGAGGGGCTGAGGAATTCGCGCACGGCGCGGGCGCTCTGGTCGGGGACCTCTTCCATCGGGGCGTGGCCGGTGTTGCGGAACACCATCAGCTTCGATCCCCTGATGGCTGCGTTGTAGGCCTGGCCAATGTCGGGTGGCAACAGGGTGTCCTTGTCGCCCCAGATGATGAGCGTGGGCGCTGAAATCCGCGCGACATTCTCGGGAATGAAATTGTCGAACGGCGTCTGGAACCGCTTGAGTGATGCCGCACGGTTTCCGGTCTTGCGGTTGAGGATCCAGTACCTGTCGACCATTTCAGGGGTGACAAGCGCGTCGTTCACGATGGCCTTCTTCAGGCCCTCCTCGAAGAGGCCCCTCGGCGAGACATAAAGCATGACATTCCGGATCACGGGCGTTCGCGCGATGAGGAAGCCAAGGCCTGGATCGCTCGCAGACTTCGTCGGCATGCCAGCTGCATTCACAAGGATGAGTGCGGTCAGTCGTTCGGGGTAACGGATGGCGAACCGGGCGGCGATGGCGCCACCCATCGAGTTTCCTGCCAGGGCAAAGCGCTCGACGTTCATGACGGTCGTGAACTCGTTCACGAACTGCATCATGGCTTCCTGGCTGTAATCTTCCGAGGGGACGGGTCCGGTGAGGCCATGACCGGGCAGGTCGATGCTGATCATCCGGAACTGGTCGCCGATCTGGGCGACCCAGGGTTCCCATGTATGCAGCGAGGCGTTCGAGCCATGCAGCAGGACGAGGGCAGGGCCGTTGCGCTGGCCCTGGTCGCGGTAATGGACCGTGGCGCCCGAGGGCAGGGTAATGAATTGCGATGGCGGCTTGCCGTATTTTTCACGTGCCTCCACGTCCCTGACGTCCGGGTCGGACATGAAGACAAGAAGTCCAATCGCTGCAAAGATCACGATTGCGAGGAGGATCAGCATCCCCCGAAAAATTCGACCTACCATAGCCCCCGTCTCTTCCGCTTCTTCTCGCCGCCGCCGAGGGTGTAGTCCTCGGCCTCGGGTCCCGGATCGTCGGGTGCCCGCGGCGCCGAGGGCATCATAGCATCGCCATCGGGCATGGGAGAATATTCCGTCCGGCTGTCCTGCGGTCCGCGTGGCGGCTGGGGATGGCCGGGCTGGGCCTTAACCGTGTGACGGTAGAGCGGCGCAGCGTTTCCGACCGCCGTCGTGTAGGTGGTGATGCTGTCGGCCGCTGGCCGGGTTTCGGCATCCGTCGCACCGCTCTGCCAGGTCAGCGTGTCGAATGCACCGCAGGCGTTGCAGGTGGCGGCCCATTCGTTCTGCGTCCGGAGGCAGGCGTCGCAGGTCCAGGTTGCGTCCTGCGGCGCCTTGAGGGCGCGCGTCGCCCAGTCCCGGGCGAGCATGCTTTCGCCCGCCAGCCCGCGCTCGATCTCCGACATGATCATGCAGACCCTGACGGTCGGCGTATTGTCTGTCAGGGGGCGCAGATGTTCGCTGGCTTCCTGAAAGCGGCCCTGGGACATGGAGGCGGCTGCCGCGAGGATCCGGCTTTCCGGATGGTGCGGGTTCATGGCGGCGAGGCCGGACAGGCGCTTGGCCCTTGCCTGCGGGGGTTCCTCGGCACGCATGCTGGCGTAGGCGCGGGCAAGGTCGGGGTGGGGCCCGCGCGACCAGGCGGCCTCGATGAGGCTTGCCGCACGCCACAGCTTGCCCTGTGCGGTCGCACTTTCTGCCGCGATGATCGCCGCTGGTCCGAACCCGGGGACAAGCGCCAGCGCATCTTCGGCCAGGCGTGCTGCAACCTCGCCTTCACCTGCTGCGCGGGCGGACTGTGCGCCTGCCGTTGCGAGGACCGCCTTTCGCCGCTTGGCGATGGCCGGGTCGAGTTGACGGGCCTTGACCTGCATGTCAACGGCAGCGGCAGCCTCGGTCCATTTTCTCACGCCAACATTCAGGTCAAAGAGGGCTGCGAGCGCCCAGCGTGTCTTTGGTCGCAAGAGGCGTGCCCGCTCGGCAATCAGCAGCGCCTGGCTGATGTCCTGGCGGCGTATCGCCGACATGTAGAGACCCCGAAGGCCCAGGAACTCGGTTTCCTTGGATTGCAGCATCTGGGTGAAGTAGCGTTGCGCCGCCTCGTCATCGCCTTCCATCTGTGCTGCCTGTGCGGCGAGCAAGAGGGCCAGGGGTGGTTCGCCCACCAGCGACAGGGCCTTGCGCGTCTGTTTGCGCGCTTCCTCATCATCGCCAGCGGCCACGGCAACAAGCCCTTTGGTGACGGCAGCCAGTCCGCGGGTCTGCCTGCCCATCGCGCGCCAGCGGAAAAATTCTGCCGGCGCGTCGACGAAGGCGGTGATCACCCGGTAGGCAAGGATGGTCGCGATCGACAGCACGATCACGCCGACGACGGCCACGGGGATCGAAAGGCTTACCTCGAGATCCGGCCGCGTGATGGTCACTGTCCCTGGAATGTCAGCAATCTGGCTTGCGCCGAGTGCAATCAGGGCAATCAGAAGGAACAGCCAAAGGGCGCGCATCATGATGGATGGGTTCCCTTATGGCACCGGTTGCCCTGGTGCGGGCGGGATTTGTGCCGGGGTGGCCGTGATGGCCTCGATCGCCTGCGCGTTGAGGCGCGCCAGCGTGGCTTCGACCTTTACGCGGGCCTGTGCCTTCTGCAGCCATGGGGCCAAAGGCTTGGCGGCCTGGCCACGGATTGCGGACATTTCCTCGACGGCTGCCGGCAGGTCTCCAGCCTTCAATCGTATCTCGGCGCGTGCCAGCCTGCTTTGCGTCGATGATCCGGACTTGTCAGCCGTTGATCGCCACGTCACCAGGCCCGAGACATTGCTCCAGAGCCGCGCGACGCCGTCGGTGCCCTTGCCGGCGCGTTCAGCATCGAGAGACGCTGCTGCTGCGTTGCCGAATGTGGTGATCAGCGTTCCCGTGGTCGGCAGGCCTGTTGCCGCGTGGCGTGCGATGTCCTGAAGGCCGGCGGTGTCGGGCAGCAGGCGCGCCACGACATCGTATTCGGTGCGGAAGGGCGATGAGCCCTGAGCGGCACGCGTGAGGTTTGCCACGGCTGTCGCCAGCGACGCGCGTCGCGCGAGATCGAGGATATCCGAGGATTCAAGCCTTGCCATCCGGGTGGCGACATCTTCCACGCGCGCCTGAAGACCTGTTGCACCTGTCGCCAGGGTCTCGAGCGACTTGCGTGCTTCGGTCATGTCTTGGGGAAGCGTTTTGGTTTGCGCCTCGAGTTCGTTCAACCTTGATTCCATGGCTTCGACGCGCTTTGCGGTGCCAAGCAGATTGAGCGGGGCCGTGGGTTGGCCGCTGGCCGAGGTGGCGGCCTCACCCTGACCGGGAGCCGCGCCGAGCGCTGCAAAGCTTCCTTCGATCGTGGCGAGGCGGCGTTCAAGGGTGTCGATCCTGCCCCTGGTTGCCGTCATGTCCCTGGATTGGGCGATGTTGGCGAGCTTGCCCTCGAGCGCGGACATACGCATGTCCAGGTTTGCGTATTCGGGTTCACCCTGCACATCGGTTTCCGGCCAGAACCGCGAGAGCAGGGCGCCGAGGAATGCGGCGACGAACAGAAGCAGAAGAATGCCAAGCGCATCACGCCAGTCCTCGATCAGGCCATGGCGCTTGAGCCGCTCGTCCCTTGGTCTGGCGGGGTCGGTTCCTGGTGTTACTGGCAACTGGTTCATGGCGTGAAGCCCCACAACGAAAGGCGTCTCATTCAGTCAGACGGCATTCAAGTCAGACAGCCTAAGTACCGCAGCAGTCCATGACAGACCCAGAGGCCCGCTGTCACATGTCGTCCAGCAGGCCAAGCATGGCGCCGACGGTCGTATCTTGTGCCACCAAAACCTTACGGAAGGTGAGCGGTTTCAACGCCTTGGCAGCATTGTGGCTTATCACGCAGGCCGTGATCGTTGCCAGATGCGCCGCGCTGGCTGCGCGGGCGACGAGACTGGCGAAGATTTCCGCCGTCCGGGGCGAGAAGAACATGGCGGCGTCGATCTCGTGGTTGCGCAGTGCCGCGCAAGTCCGGGGTGAGAGAGCTTCGGCTGCAACAGCCCGGTAGAGAGCCTTGCGCTCCAGGATCAGGCCATGTTGCTGCACCTTTGCCTGGAGGTCGCCTGCAACCTCTGTGCCCGAGACATGCAGGATCGGGCGGCCGCTCGCGCTTGGCATGCGGGCGAGGCAAGACACGATGCCGTCGGTGCCGTTTCCGTCTGCCTCCTGCACATGGCTGAAGCCGGCTTTCCTTGCCTCGGCTGCGGTGGCCGGGCCTACTGCGAGGACGGGCAGGATTCGGTCTTCCATGCGGGCGGCGGCTGCGCGCGCGCCATTGGCGCTGGTCAGCACAAGCAGCGCATAGGCGCTCACATCAAGGACGGGGCCGGGCTCGTTCACGATGGTCAGCAAAGGCTCGATCAGGGCGTCGTGGCCCCTTGCCCGGAGAGCGTCGGCTGTTTCCTGAGCGGCGTCGAGCGGGCGCGTGAGGAGGACCCGCATCGCTCAGACCTGGAAGAAAGACCTGCCGGCTTTCGCGAGCAGTTCTTCGCCCGCGGACCTGCCGAGGGCTCTGGCTTCGTCGAGGTCGCGTACACTGTGGTTGCGCCTGACGTCGAAGCGCGTGCGGCCATCGGGCGAGAGCGCGGATCCTTCAAACAGGATGTTTCCATCGGCTGACCGGCGTGCGTAGCCTGCGATCGGTGTCTTGCAGGACCCGTCGAGAATGCTGAGGAATTCACGTTCAAGCGAAACGGCCAGACGCGCCTCGTGGTCGTTGATGCGGTCAAGCATCTCGCGCAGTGCCGCGTTCGCGGCGCGTGTCTCGACGCCAATGGCGCCCTGTGCCACGGCCGGAAGAAACACATCGGTTTCCAGCACATGTCCAACGGATGCAGGTTTTCCAAGGCGCCTGAGGCCCGCCATGGCGAGGAGTGTGGCGTCAACCTCGCCGCCTGCAACCTTGGCGAGGCGCGTGTCCACGTTGCCGCGCAAGGGCAGGATCGTGAGGTCAGGCCTGATGTTCAGCACCTGTGCCTGGCGCCTGACAGAGCCTGTTGCAAAGCGTGCGCCGGTCGGCAAGGCGGCGATGCTGCTTGCGATCGAGCAGACGAGTGCGTCACGCGGATCCTCGCGGGGGAGGATGCACTCGAGGATCAGTCCTTCCGGAAGGGCCGTGGGCATGTCCTTCAGCGAGTGCACCGCGCAATCGATCTCGTTGCGCAGGAGTGCTTCCTCGAGCTCCTTGGCGAACAGACCCTTCCCGCCGAGGTCGGCCAGGGGGCGGTCCTGGATGCGGTCGCCGCTTGTCTTGACCGTCACGACGTGGGTGCGTGCGGCTGCTTCGTCTTGCGTCCAGCCATGGGCACGCGCGAGGGCTGCGATGACCAGCCTCGTCTGCGCCAGCGCGAGCGGTGAGCCGCGGGTTCCGATCCGAATGGGTGTTTGCACGCGTGGAAGTTCGGGTGATAGAGGTGGTTTGACGCGGCGCAAGCTATAGATGATTGCGATGCTTCGCCATATTTTCCAACGCGTGGAACGGGTTGATCCTTCGTGCTGACCGTGCTTGGCATAGAAACCAGCTGCGACGAAACAGCCGCTTCCGTTGTTGCCGGCGAGGCGCCGGGGCCGGGCCGCATCCTGTCGAACGTGATTGCCAGCCAATTCGATGCGCACAGGCCCTATGGGGGCGTCGTGCCCGAGATCGCGGCCCGGGCGCATGCCGAGCTGATCGACACGGTCGTCGAACGTGCGCTGGGCGATGCGGGGCTGCGGCTCGATCAGCTGGACGGCATTGCGGTGACGTCCGGGCCGGGGCTTGTCGGCGGTGTTGCCGTCGGGCTTACCATGGCCAAGGGCCTGGCGCTGGCCAGCGGCAAGCCTCTTGTTGCGCTCAATCACCTGGAGGCGCATGCGCTGACGGCGCGGCTGGTGGAGGGCGTTGGCTATCCCTATCTGCTGCTGCTGGTTTCGGGAGGGCACTGCCAACTGCTGATTTGCCAGGGGGTGGGGCAGTTCCGGCGCCTGGGTACGACCATCGACGATGCCGTGGGCGAGGCCTTCGACAAGGCGGCGAAGCTGCTGGGGCTTGGGTTTCCGGGCGGGCCAGCTGTCGAGAGGGCGGCGCGCGGGGGCAATCCTGCACGCTTTCGGCTGCCTCGGCCCATGGCGGGGACCGAGGGCTATGATTTTTCCTTTTCAGGCCTCAAATCCGCCGTCCGGCGCCATGTCGAGGTCACTGAACTGACGGATGAGGCGGTGGCCGACCTGGCCGCGAGCTTCCAGGCGGCTGCGGTCGCGACGCTCATCGATCGGACCAAGGCTGCCCTGCTTGGTCCGGATGTGCGGGCTGCCGGGGTCAAGACGCTGGTGGTGGCGGGCGGGGTGGCTGCCAACGGGGCGCTTGGCCAGGCGTTGAGGGATCTGGCCGCTTCGCAGTCGGTCAGGCTTGTGGTGCCGCCGCCTGGACTGTGCACCGACAATGCCGCCATGGTCGCATGGGCCGGGATCGAACGGCTCGAGGCGGGCTTACGCGATGGGCTGGAAGCGCCCGCACGGGCGCGCTGGCCGCTTGATCCGCGCATGGCTGGCATTGCGCGCGCCAAGGCCTGATCCTGCTCATCCTGTTTATGATGAATGCTCTCCAAGCTATTGGCTTAGCTTTATTTTTCAGCCTCTCCTATGGCCTGCCCGGGCTGAATGATGCACGTGGAACGTTGCTGTTTACCCCTCGTTTTCCTTTACGGGATCGGGTTCTCAGAGCGTTGAGGTAATTGCCTGAATTCAAATAAAAAACGGCCAGCCCAACCCGGGCCGGCCGCTTTGGTAGAGGCTCTGGAGCCTTGGATCAGATCAGGTTGGCGGCATTTGCCAGGAAGATCACGCCGTAAGCGGCGATCGCCAGGGCAGCGAAGGTGGCGGTGATGTCCGAGACGAGGTTGCCGGTGTTGTTCATTGTCAGTCTCCGTGTTGCGAGCCAGACGTTGCGTCCGCCCTTCATGAGACTGATATAGGCGATCTCTGATCTTAGATCAATGAATGAAATCGTTTTCGTTCAGCGTTTTGCGTCAAATGACAAAGTGTCGCATCATTTTCTGCGAAATCGCGTTCAGATCGATACAAGGTCATCGGAAGAGGTGGTCTGCTGGGCGGCCTTTACCTGCACTTCATGGCCGGCGCCGCCGTCGTCGAGGCCATTGAGAAGCAGGTTCAAAACGCCGTCGAGTTCGCGCTCAAGCTTCTCGTAGGGAAGCTTGGAGTGCAGTTGCGGGTAGCGGAACTTCATGGTCGCGGACTGGAGCATCTCGGCCGTGAAGACAACGTCCTCGATGAAGAACTCGGACGAGGCATTTCCGGCGGCCAGGATCTCGGAGAGCAGGGCACGGTTCAGCGCGAGAATCCTGTTCGCAAACTGAGGTCTTTCCGTCGCAACCACGCGGGCCATCTCAAACACCTGTTTGTCGTATTCGAGCTGGTCATAGGTGAGCTTCATGTCGGCGAAGAGGAAGTCTCGCAGGCGCTCCTTGGCCGTGCGGCTCGGGCGGCGCATGACTTCGCGCAGCCTGGCGACCGCATATTCGCCCGCCTCGGTGCAGATGGCTTCGCCGATGTCGAGCTTGCCGGGGAAATAGCGATAAAGGTTGCCTGGCGACATGCTACAGTCGGCGGCGATTTCAGCCATCGTGGTCTTGGCATAGCCATAGTGGAGGAACCGCTTCTTGGCGGCCTCCAGAATGTTTCCACGGACGGTGTCTTTGCACAACATTTGAACGTGCAGTTTAGCGGTTTCGAGTGAATCTTCAATAAATCATTCAGGCGATCGATGGGCGCGGCCGTAGAGATACACAAAATAAACCATATCGGCGTTGCCGGGGCTGGCGCCTGGGGCACAGCGCTTGCGCAAGTCGCGGCCATGGCGGGACGGCGGGTGACGATCTGGGCCAACCGGGCGGAACTTGCGAGCGAGATCAATTCTCACCACCGCAACGAAAGGTTCCTGCCGGGGCGTTTGCTCGCGCCGGAAGTGGTTGGGGTTGATGACCCTGCGCGGCTTGAAGGCTGCGATGCGCTTCTTATTGCCTGTCCGGCACAGCCGCTGCGGCAGGCGCTTTCGTCGATGGGCCGGCTTCGCGTTCCGGCGGCCATCTGCGCCAAGGGGATGGAGAGCGGCACGGGGCTGCTGATGCAGGAGGTCGCTGCGGCTGCACAGCCCGGATCGGTTTTCGGGATCCTGTCGGGCCCGGGATTTGCCGATGAGGTCGTTCGCGGTCTGCCTTGTGCGGTAACCATTGCCTTCGATGACACGCAGATTGCGACGCAATTCTGCGAGGCGCTTGGCGTTGGCGGCTTCCGTCCCTATGCGTCGGGTGACGTGGTGGGCGTGGCCGTGGGCGGCGCGGTGAAGAATGTTCTGGCGATCGCCTGTGGCGTGGTTGAGGGGCGCGAACTTGGCGAAAGCGCTCGCGCGGCCGTCATGACCCGCGGCTTTGCCGAAATGGCGCGCTTCGGGCAGGCGCTGGGGGCGCGGCTTGAAACGATGACGGGGCTGAGCGGGTTTGGCGACCTGGTGCTGACGGCCTCGAGCCGCCAGTCGCGGAACTTTGCGCTGGGCGTGCAGCTTGCCCGGGGCGAGGTCGCGCATGGCCGGGCTCCCCTTGCAGAGGGTGCAGCGACCGCATCGGCCCTGGTCCGCCGGGCCCGTGCCCTGGGGATCCAGATGCCAATCGCCGAGGCGGTTGCGGGCATCGTCTCGGGCGACATTGATGTCGACACTGCGATCCGTGCCCTGCTATCGAGGCCGCTCAAGAGCGAGCACTAGGGACGCATGCTTTTCGTACTGACCTGCATCGACAAGCCGGATGCAAGCGCGCTGCGGATGGAGATCCGGCCGCGCCACCTGGCCTATATCGAGGCCAATCGCGCGGCGGTGAAGCTGGCGGGGCCGTTCCTGTCCGAAGACGGGCAGGCGATGACCGGGAGCCTCATCGTTATCGAAGCTGAGAGCCTTGCGGCGGCTGAGGCCTTTGCGGCGGCCGATCCCTATGCGCTTGGGGGCCTGTTTGGCTCGGTCGATATCCGGGCGTGGCGGTGCTCGATCGGGGCCATCGCGCCATGAGCCGGAATTACTGGCTGCTCAAGTCGGAACCAGACACCTGGTCCTGGGAGCAGCAGGTTGCGCGGGGCCAGAAAGGCGAGCCGTGGAGCGGGGTTCGAAACTTCCAGGCGCGCAATTTCCTGCGTGCCATGAAGAAGGGTGACCGCGGTTTCTTCTATCACTCCAATATCCAGCGCGCGATTGTCGGGACTGTCGAAATTGTGCGGGAGGCCTATCCCGATCACACAGCCGAAGCGGGCGACTGGTCGATGGTGGATGTCGTGGCGCTTGAAGCGCTGAAGACGCCGGTCACGCTGGTGATGGCAAAGGCGGATCCCGCGCTCGAGAAGATGGTGCTTGTCAACAACACGCGCCTTTCGGTGCAGCCGGTGACAGCGCAGGAATGGCAGCGCATCTGCCAGCAGGGTGGCGTGAAGGCAAAATGAGCCGGATCCGTCGCCTGCTGTGCAAGCGGTCCGACATCGCCGACGGGGCGGCGCGCGGCTTCGAGATCATGGATGAGGCGCATCGGCGCGATGTCGTCGTGGTGTCGCGCGAGGGACGGCTTCATGCCTACATCAATTCCTGTCCCCACCGGCACCTGCCACTGGAGACGTTTCCCGACCGGTTTTTGAACGAGGATGGATCGCTGCTGATCTGCTCTGCCCATGGCGCGCGCTTTCGCGTCGAGGACGGTTTGTGCACCAGTGGTCCGTGCCAGGGGCAGTCGCTGAAGGTGGCTGATGTCGAGATCGACGATGGTGATGTGTATCTGGTGATGTAGTTCGTCCGCATGAGGATGCGTCCATCGCAGATCAGCTTTTGGCTGTGTTGGCCCGTAGCCATGGTTCAAGCTCGGCAAACCTGAACCTTCCGGTATCAAAGAGGTCGATCAGGAACGCATATGTCATGCCCGGTTCTGCCTTGACCTCCAATCCGTTCATCCGAAGGAAAACGTCGGCTGCCGCGAATGCGATGCGCTTGTTGCCGTCGATGAATGGATGGTTGATGGCGAGGCTCTCGAGGAGGGCTGCGGCTTCTGTAATCACGTCTTCGTAGTAGCCGGTCTGCGGCCTGAACACGGCGGACTCGAGCGCGCCCATGTCACGAATGCCATGCGAACCGCCATATCGTTCAATCAATTCGCGATGCATGACCAGCACGTCATCGACCGTCAGGTAGTCGCGCATGCGCGTCGCCTATTTCGCAAGCTTGCGATAGAGCTCGGCGTTTCGCGCCATGGATGCCTTCAAATGGGCCATGACGTCCGGGCGCGGCTTGCCGCCCTTCTTGCGCTGGATGTAGTCGGCGAACGCTTCCTCAATCACGGCCTGGAATTGACGGCCTTCGGCGTCAGCGATCGCCTTGAGATCGTCGAGGATTTTCGGGTCAGCCTGACTGGCAAATTTTCGTCGGGTCATGGTGCATCCTTTCAAGATTCATCATGACATATCATGATATAAAAATCAATATGATAGATGCTATTTTCGCATGAAGTCGTGAAAATCCGAGATTAGCGCGTTCACGGCGGCCTTGACGATGCGTTCGCCCTTTTCGGGCGAGGCCTGGCTTGGGTCCGAGCCGATGCGGCCGTCGGGGAACTGGCGGCGATAGTCGTCGGCGTCGCGGATCGAGCCGGTCGGCGCGATCTTCGGGTGCATCTCGACCTTCTTCTGCGCTTGCGGGTAGGCGTAATAGGTGACCGATACTTCTGAGGCGGTCGCGTGGCTTCCTTCGCCGACAGGGAAGATCTCGCGGCACAGATCGCCGACACCCGGCAGTTCCCACCAGTTGCGAAGGAAGAGCCTGACGGGGCGCTGGTTGGAGCTGGCGCGGCCAAACGAGAACTCTGAATAGATTTCCGAGAATGCGGCGTTTGCCGGCGCGATATTGCCGCCGTGGCCGTTGAACCAGTAGATGCGATCGAAGCCGTGGCGTGTCAGCGACGCTGCCCAGTCCGACATGGCGGCGATCATGGTGGAGGGACGCAGCGTAATTGTTCCCGGGAAGCCCAAATGGTGCTGTGCCGAACCGACGTTGAATGTGGGACCCACAAGGATGCCGCTTTCATCGCCTGCCAGCTTTGCGATGAATTCAGGGCAGATGGCGTCTGTGCCGAGCAGGCCGTTCGGCCCGTGCTGCTCGGTCGAGCCGATCGGCACGATGATGCCTGTCGAGGACTTGAGATATTCCTCGATTTCCGGCCACGACGATTGATGAAGCTGCATGGGAGCCCCTAGAATTCCGGTTGGAAAGGCGGCTAGGGTTAGCCTGTCCCGCCAGTTTAGAAAAGAGTGAGGCCATGACGGCGAAAAGCGCGGCCCAACCCGGTCCCCTGCATTCGGTCAGGATCATCGACCTGACGCAATATGTGCTTGGGCCCTATGCAACGCAGACCCTGGGTGACCTGGGGGCCGATGTCATCAAGGTCGAAGAGCCGTCGGGCGATCGCCAGCGCGGGCAGGGCAAGGCACCAAAGTCCCAGACCATGGGGCCGCTTTACGTCGCGCTCAACCGCAACAAGCGGTCTGTTGCGATCGACCTGAAGAGCGATGCCGGCAAGCGGGCGCTGCAGAAGCTGGTCCGCAGCGGCGACGTGTTCATACACAACATGCGGCCCGAGGCCATGCGGCGGCTGGGGTTCAGTTATGCCGATGTTGCCGCGATCAAGCCGGACATCATCTATGTCGAGGCTGTCGGGTATGGTTCGGGTGGTCCCTATAATGGCCGGCAGGCGTTCGACGACCTGATCCAGGCTGCGTCGGGCGCATGCGACCTGCTGCCGCTTTACGATGGAGATCCTGCGCTGAGGCCGCTGCCTTCGGTCATCGCCGACAAGACATGCGGGCTTTTTGCGGTCATCGCCACGCTGGCGGCGCTGCAGCACAAGGCGCGCACGGGCGAGGGCCAGTTCGTCGAGGTGCCCATGCTTGAGACCTTCACCGGTTTCATCCAGGCCGAGCATATCTGGGGCAAGACCTATCCGGATCTGCCCGGCAAGTTTGGCCATCCCACGACGATCACGCCGCATCGGCGACCTTACAAGACCAAGGACGGTTATCTGGTGGTGCTGCCCGCCAGCCGGGAGGGATCGGTCAAGTTCCTCGAGCTTGGTGGCATACAGGATCCCTATAACAGCGACCGGTTCCTTTCGGCAGCCGACGGGAAGGCGCGGGTGAATGTCTATTATGACATGATGCGCGAGGCTGCCGCCGCCCACACGACGGATGAGTGGATGGCGCTGTGTGCCGAACACCATATCCCGGCCATGCGGGCGAACGAGATGTCGACCCTGTTCGATGATCCGCACCTGAAATCTGTCGGGTTCTTCGAGGAGCGCGAGATCGAGGGCGAGGGTCGCTATCTGGCGATGCGGCCCGGCCTCCGGTTCTCGAAGTCTCCGTGTTCGATCCGGCTGGATCCTCCGGCGATTGGCGCGCATACCGACGAGATCCTGTCCGAATAGATCTGCACGATACCGACCTCGTTTCCGCAGGAGATGAAATCCAGATGTCCGAGCAAATGATTTCCGTCACGCCGGAATGGGCCTCGCGGGCCCATGTCGACAACGCCAGGTACACCGACATGTATCGCGCTTCTGTCGCCGATCCGGTTGCCTTCTGGCGTGAACATGGCAAGCGGATCGACTGGATCAGGCCCTACACGAAGATCAAGGATGTCTCGTACAGCGCTGGCGACCTGCATATCCGCTGGTATGAAGACGGGACGCTCAATGCCAGCGCGAATTGCATCGACCGGCATCTTGCGCGGCGCGCTGACCAGACGGCGATCATCTGGGAAGGGGATGATCCGAAGGATTCCAGGCACATCACCTACCGCCAGCTCCATGAGGAGGTCTGCCGCTTCTCGAACGTGCTGAAGGGGCAGGGTGTCAAGAAGGGTGATCGCGTCACCATCTACATGCCGATGATCCCGGAGGCCGCCTATGCGATGCTGGCCTGCACGCGGATCGGGGCCGTGCATTCGGTCGTGTTTGGCGGGTTTTCGCCGGACAGCATTGCCGGGCGCATCCTTGACTGCAAGTCCGACTTTGTCGTGACGGCGGATGAGGGGCTGCGCGGGGGGAAGCACATTCCGCTGAAGGCGAACACCGACGAGGCGCTGAAGCAATGCCCGAACGTGAAGTCGGTCATTGTGGTCAAGCGCACAGGCGGCGCTGTCGGGATGAAGACTGGTCGCGACCACTGGTATCACGAGCTGGCGGCTGCGGTTCCTGCCGACTGCAAGCCGGAGGAGATGAGTGCAGAGGACCCGATGTTCATCCTCTATACCTCAGGCTCGACGGGAAAGCCCAAGGGCGTGCTGCACACCACGGGCGGCTACATGGTCTATGCGTCGATCACGCACCAGTACGTCTTCGATTATCACGAGGGCGACATCTACTGGTGCACCGCCGATGTGGGCTGGGTGACGGGACATAGCTATATCGTCTATGGGCCGCTCTCGAACGGTGCCACGACGCTGATGTTCGAAGGCGTCCCGAACTATCCAACGGTGTCGCGGTTCTGGGAGGTTATCGACAAGCACAAGGTCAACATCTTCTATACGGCCCCTACCGCGATCCGGGCGCTGATGCGTGACGGGGAAGAGCCCGTCAAGAAGACGAGTCGGGGCTCGCTCCGGCTTCTTGGATCGGTCGGCGAGCCCATCAATCCGGAAGCCTGGCTCTGGTATCACCGCGTGGTGGGGGATGGCCGGTGCCCTATCGTCGATACGTGGTGGCAAACCGAGACAGGCGGCATCCTGATCACGCCGCTGCCGGGGGCGACGGCGTTGAAGCCTGGGTCGGCGACGCGACCCTTTTTCGGGATCGTCCCGCAGGTCGTGGATGCAGAGGGTCGGGTGCTTGAGGGTGAAACCACGGGGAACCTTGTCCTCGCCGATTCTTGGCCCGGGCAGATGCGGACGGTCTATGGCGACCACCAGCGTTTCATCGACACATACTTCAAGACCTATCCGGGCAAGTATTTCACCGGTGACGGCTGCCGTCGTGATGCCGATGGCTATTACTGGATCACGGGGCGGGTAGACGACGTGATCAATGTCTCGGGCCACCGGCTCGGGACGGCCGAGGTGGAATCTGCCCTCGTGGCGCATCCGAAGGTCGCTGAATCGGCTGTCGTCGGTTATCCGCACGACATCAAGGGGCAGGGGATCTATGCGTATGTCACGCTCAAGGCCGGCGTTTCTGCGACGGAGGAGCTGCGCAAAGAGCTTGTGCAGTGGGTTGCCAAGGAGATCGGTGCGATTGCAAAGCCCGATGTCATCCAGTGGGCGCCAGGCCTGCCCAAGACCCGTTCCGGAAAGATCATGCGGCGCATTCTTCGCAAGATCGCCGAAGGCGATACGTCGAACCTCGGGGATACAACGACACTGGCCGATCCTGGCGTGGTGAACGACCTGGTGCAGAACGCCCGGCGTTAAGACGGACGTTCCCGAGGCGGTGTGAGCACCGCTACACTTCCTCCTGTTTGGCCCATCCGGTCGCACGGCAGAGGCTATTCTTGCCCGCATCGAAGAGGTCCGGGCGTGCGTGAATATGATCTTGTGATCGTGGGTGCCAGCTTTGCGGGGCTGGCCTGTGCGAGAACTGCCGCGATGCGCGGATTGCGCGTTGCTGTTCTCGAGCGCAAGACCGATCCTGGTGACGGCGTGCGGACCACCGGGATCCTTGTGAAGGAAGCGATCGAGGAAACGGATATCCCCGTGGCGCTGACCCGCATGATCCGCGAGGTGCGGCTGCATGCGCCGAATGGCCGGTCGGTTGATTTCTCGTCGCCCGGCTATTTCTTCCTTGCAACGGATACGCCCGGGTTGCTTCGCTGGATGGCGCGCGAGGCCGCCCGCGCCGGGGCCGACCTGCTTCTCGGCCGGGCGTTCCGTTCGGCACTCGATACCGGCGCGTTCGTCGAGATCGCCGATCACGGCATCAAGTGCCGCCTTCTTGTCGGTGCGGATGGTGCGGGATCTGCGGTTGCTCGCCACTTCTCGCTTGGCCGAAACACGTCCTTCCTCTGCGGCATCGAACATGAGTTTGCGCCAGAACCAGGCCTCGACGAGCGGTTCCTGCATTGCTTCCTCACCTCGTCCCTGGCGCCGGGCTATATTGGTTGGGCTGTGCCCGGCGTTGGGATCATGCAGGTGGGGCTTGCGGCCTCGGGCGGTGTGCGACCCGACATCGCCGGGTTCATTGAGATGCTGCGCAAGCGGTTGGGGCTGCGGCTCGAGCGCCCTCTTGCCCGTCGCAGCGGCCTTATTCCGTCTGGCGCGACACTGCGGCGAACGCACGCTGGTCGCGTCATGCTCATTGGTGATGCGGCGGGTCATGTTTCGCCGCTCACAGGCGGCGGGCTGGTGCAAACGCTTCGCCTGGGGCGGCGCAGTGCCCAGCTGGCGGCGGACTGGATCTTTGCCGGGGGAGACCACCCCGCCATTGCGCTGCGGGCGGAGACACCGCGCTTTCGCGGCAAGCTCTTGATGCGGCGCGTCCTTAACCTCGCCCCGCCGGACTGGGTTTGGAACGCAGCCATTGGAACGTGGGCGTTCCGCTCACTGGCGCAGACGACCTATTTTCACCAGCGCCGGCACGGCTTCCATGGGGCGCCTCCGCTTGCCGCCGAGGCGCAGACTGCTGATCCTCAGGGCGAGACGCATAGGCGGGCCGGTGGCGGGTCCTAGCTACCCGACGACGAGGTCGTCTTCTCGTGGATCTCGAAAATCGCCAGGCAGAGTTCAGCCCCGATCCTCAAGCCAAGCACACCAAAGGTTGTCGAGACGATCGCAGCCAGCATCTCCCAGACCCCGGTGAAGAAGCCCACGGTAAAGAGGCGACCGAACCCGAAGAAGAAGTAGATGATGTTCACGAAAATGATCAGAACCATGCCAACCCAGTAGATCGGCTTGATGATCGAGGGTGCTACTTTCTTGTCAAAGCTAAAAAGATCGCCCAATTCCATGGCTTGCTCCAGTCCTTGCTTGCCGCGCGCTGCCCATCCGGCATCGGATGCAGTGGGGCTTTCACGTGCAGCTTTTGCTTCTAAAGCCTTTTCGATCTGTAAACGCAATGCGTGAACATGGAAATTCGCCCACCGCTGTGAGGTCGCCGCCACGCTTTGAGCCGTCACAAGCCAAACATGCCGCAGATTTCCGGCATTGGCAGCGCATGGGGGCTCGTGGTTATAAGAGCGAACCCACGCCCACAAACGACCTTGCCCGAGGTGGCTCATGCTTCGTTCCTATGGCCTCAGGGAGCATTGCCTTCGCCGCAACCTGACCTGCTCGGGAGAGTCCGACGATCCGGTCGTCATTCCCTCGGACTCGGTGTGGGTGGATGTCCTGGATCCGACGTTCCAGGAGCGGGAAGCCATCCGCAGCTTCCTGGGCGTCGATACGCCAACAAAGGATGACCTTGACGAGATCGAGATCTCGAGCCGGCTTTATCTCGAGGACAATGCCGTCTTCATGACGGCGCTGGTCCTTTCGGGCACCGAAACCGCCGATCCGCAATGCAGGGCGGCGAGCTTTATCCTTGCGGGGGACCGGTTGCTGACAGTCCGGTATTCGGAACCCCAGCCCTTCAACACGTTTGCAAACCGGGCCGAGCGCCAGGCCCATGCCTGGCCCAAGGGCGAATTCGTGCTGGCGGGATTGCTCGAAGCCGTCATCGACCGGACGGCGGATGTGCTCGAGAAGATCGGGAACGAGGTCGACGTGGTCTCGAAGCAGGTCTTTTCCAGCAACGCCAACGAGGCCTCCAAGGACTATCAGTCGATCCTGCTGCGCCTCGGCTCGAAGAATGACCTCACCTCCAAGGCGCGGGAGAGCCTCATTTCGCTTGGCCGGCTGCTCGCGTTTCTGTCGCAGGCCATGGACCAGAGGCAGTCGAAGGAAATCAAGGGACGCGTGAAGGTGATGACGCGGGATGTCCAGTCGCTGAGCGACCACACGACATATCTGTCGAACAAGATCACGTTCCTGCTGGATGCGGTGCTGGGTGTCGTCAACATCGAGCAGAGCCGGATCATTCGCATCCTGTCGGTCGCTGCCACCGTGTTCCTTCCGCCCACGCTTCTTGCGAGCATCTGGGGCATGAACTTCAAGGCGATGCCGGAGCTGGACTGGGAAATTGGCTATCCGCTGGCGCTGGTCTCGATCGCGCTTTCGGCGGTCGTACCCTATCTGCTGTTCAGATGGAGAAAGTGGCTCTGAGCGCGGATCCAGCCCCCGCGGCGTCGCCAGAGGCCAAGCCACTCCTGGGCATC
>JBILGJ010000183.1:0-6186 GCA_044351125.1 Micropepsaceae bacterium | reverse complement strand
CTGCGGCGTCGTCTGCGCAGGCGAGGTGGCTGATGAGCAGGGTGGGCCTTGCAAAATTGCTGGCGGTCTGGGCCTCGGGCAGCGACAGGCCGAGGCGCGACATCCCGGTGTCGATGTGCAGGGCATAGGGGATCTGGATGGCCGCATTGAGCCAAGCCTCGAGCTGGGGGAGGCTCGAGATCACCGGGGACAGCTTGTGCGTGGCGAAATGAACCGCCTGCGAGGCGACAAAGCCGTGCAGGACGAAAATGGTGGCCTGCGGCAGGTCCTGTCGCAGGTCGAGCGCCTCTTCCATGTGGGCCACGAAAAAGGCCTTGCAGCCGGCCGCGGTCAGCGCTCTCGCCACGGCCCGCGCGCCAAGTCCGTAGGCGTCAGCCTTCACGACGGCGGCCACTTCTGCCGGCGCGACGGCGCCGCGGATCATGCGGAAGTTCTCCGCGATCGCGAGCAGGTCAACGGTCAGTACGGGACGGGTGAGCGAGGCTTGAGTCATGGCCCCCCGCGCGTAGCATGAAACGGGGGGCGTTACCAATGGACAGCTGCGGCGGGCTGCCGCTTCCGCGCGTCAGTTGCTCTGCGCGGGCAGGGCGTCCTCCCTGGCGAGGTCGAAGAAGCGCGTGAACTGCTTCTCGAAGCGCAGGGTCACCTTGGCGGTCGGGCCATGACGGTGCTTTTCGACGAGGATGTCGGACAAGCCATGGATGCGGTCCATCTTCTCACGCCACTTCTGGTATTCGACCGGATCGTCCATCGATGGTTCCTTCGTCTCGAGGTAATAGGCCTCGCGGAAGATGAACATCACGATGTCGGCGTCCTGCTCGATCGAGCCTGATTCACGAAGGTCGGCGAGAACCGGGCGCTTGTCGTCACGGGCGTCGACCGAACGTGACAGCTGGGACAGCGCAATGAGCGGCACGGCCAGTTCCTTGGCGAGGGTCTTCAGGCCCTTGGTGATCTCGGTGACTTCCTGGACGCGGTTCTCGCTCTTCTTGCTGGCGGTGCCGGTCAGCAGTTGCAGGTAGTCGACAACGATCATGCCGAGGCCGCCAGCGCGCTTGAGCCTGCGGCACCGCGCGGCGACCTGGGCAATCGACAGGCCGCCGGTATCGTCGATGAAAAGCGGCAGCTGCTCAAGCTCGGTCGAGACGCGGATGAGGGACTGCATGTCCCGCTCCTCGATCTTGCCGCGCCGGATCTTGCTGCCCGATACCTCGGCCTGTTCGGCGAGAATACGGGTGGCGAGCTGCTCGGCCGACATTTCGAGCGAGAAGAAGGCAACGCGCGCGCCGGCCTCGCCGCCCGTGCGCATCCATTCGCGTGCGGCATGGAAGGCGAGGTTGGTGGCGAACGAAGTCTTTCCCATGCCGGGGCGCGCGGCCAGGATGATGAGGTCCGACTTCTGCAAGCCACCGAGAAGGTTGTCGAGATCGAAGAAGCCTGTCGGCACGCCGGTGATGTGCGAGGGCGACTGATAGGCGCGCTCTGCCACCTCGATGGCGCCGACGACGGCGTTCTTGAAGGAACGGAAGCCGCCACCGAAGCGGCTTTTCTCGGCGATCTGGTAGAGCTGCTTCTCGGCTTCCTCGATCTGTTCGGCGGGCGACAGGTCAATAGGTGGATCGTAGGCGACGTTGACGATCTCCTCGCCCACGCGGATGAGTTCACGCCGCTGGGCCAGGTCGAAAATCATGCGGCCATAGTCGGCCGCGTTGATGACCGAGGGCGACAGGCGCACGATCTCGGCGAGGTAGTCGGCGCCGCCGACTTCCTTCATCGCTGCGTCAAGCGAGAAGAAGGGGCGCAGCGTTACGGGCGAGGCGAGCTGGCCCTTGCGGACCACGCGGCCGATGGCCTCGAAGATCCGCTGGTGCAGGGGCTCCTGGAAATGATCGGCAGCGAGGAAGCTGGCGACGCGCTCGAATGCGTCGTTGTTGATCAGGATTGCGCCGAGCAGCGCCTGTTCCGCCTCGAGGTCGAAGGGGACCTGGCGGAGCTTGTCATCGGGCTCGGACTTTTGGATGGGTAGCATGCTCATGGGCGGATCAAAACGCCAAGCCGTGATGCCGTGCAATCGATCGTCCGGCGTTATCAACAAGACTTCGCAGTACCGTTTGTGTCACGTGCCACAAATGTCTCTCTTGACACGTGCCAAGTCGCTGAAGCGCAACGCCTTCGCTTGCAGGATGAACAACACGAAAGCTCGTGGATACCTGCCGGTATCAGGACGCGTCGAACGCTTTTGTCGCAGCTTCGAAGGGAAGCAGGACGCAGGTGTGGCGGCTGCGGTGCTCGCGCACGGGCGCAAAGACGGAGAAGACGTTCCATTTGCCCGACGGTGCATCGGCGCCGTCCTTCAGCATCGCGGCGACCTTGTCGCGCACCCGGCGGAGCGACTCGCCCGTTTCGCCGATGGCGTTGCTGGCCAGGATTGCGGCTGAAGCCTGCGTGATGACACAGGCTTTGGTTTCGTGGCGGCAGTCACAGATCTCGTGGGTCGGGTCGACCTCGAAATCGATCGTCACGCGGTCGCCGCACATGGCGTTGTTGGCGGTACCTGTTCGCTTTTCGCCCGGCAGCGTGCCGGCGCGGCTCACATCGGCGGCCCAGCGCAGGAGTTCCTTGGCGTAGATTTCGTCGCTCATGCCTGATCCAGTTCTGCCTTGAGCGCCTCGAAGGCGGCCGGCGTGTCGGCATCTGCTAGTATGGAGGCCGTCTCCATTTCAACCTCGAAAACGGCGTCCGGGTTGGCCGCGACGACCTGGCGGGCGCCGGTGTCGCCTTCGCAGCGCAGGATGTCGGGAAAGAAGCGCCGGGCCAGAAGGACCGGGTTTCCCCGCTTGCCACCGAAAACGGGCACGATGATGTCGTGGCCGGCCGCAGGGTCGAATGCCGCGATGAGGCGGTCAATGTCGACGGGTCGCACGGCCGGCATGTCGCCCAGGCAGACCAACACGCCGTCAGCGTCGCCGGGGATGGCGGCGAGCCCCACCTTCAGCGAACTGGCCATGCCCGTCTCGTAGGCGGGATTGTGCACGCGGGTAAGGCTTTCGCCTACGAGGGTGCGTTCGACCGATCCCCTGTCGTGGCCCGTCACGGCGATCACGCCTGTAACGGCACTGCGCGCGAGGGCGCGTGCGGCATGTGTCACAAGGGGTTGTCCGCCCAGAGGCAAGAGAAGCTTGTTGTGTCCCTGCATCCGCGTGGATCGCCCGGCGGCCAGCAGGAGGGCGACCACGCGCGATTGCCGCCTGGGGGTGTCTGCTGCCTCGCGGCGTTGCGGCCTTGAGGCGATTTCCTGGAGCAGGCCGCCGACGCCCATGGCCTGAAGGTCTCGCGGCGTGACCGGGATGCCGGCACACAGGCGCTGCAGGACAAAGTCGAGGCCGTTCAGCTTTGGCGAGCGGGCGCAGCCCGGCACGCCGATGATCGGCGCTCCGTTCCAGTCGCCGAGCACGAGCAGGTTTCCCGGATCGACCGGCATGCCGACATGCAGTACCTCGCCGCCGGCCGTCTCGATCGCCGTGGGCACGGTGTCGGCACGATCGGTCGTGGCCGACGCCGCCATGACAAGGATGATGTCAGGGCCTTGGGTGTGCGCGGTGGCCAGCGCCGCGGCGATGGCGCCTGTCTCGTGCGGGACGCGCTGCTCGCTGGCAAGATGGCTTGAGAGTGCTGCGAGGCGGCGCTCGATCACCGTTCGTGTCTTCTCATGGAGGCTTGTCCGGAAGCCGGGTGTTTGCGTCGAGATGAGTGCGATGCGCCTCGGCCGGAAGGCGGCCGTTCGCAGGCGCGCCTGGCGCGCGATGCCTTCGGCGCTGGCAACGGCCCAGTCCGGACTTGCGAAGGGAATGATCTTGACGGTTGCCACCATCTGTCCGGCGGCCACGACCTCGAATGGCCTGAGGGTGGCGATGGTGATGCTCTCGTGCAGGGTGTTGATGCGGTCAATGGCGGACGGATCCATCCGCGCGAGACCCGCTTCGGTTGCATGCAGGTTGCAGCGGCCCGTGTGAGGTGTTCCCACGCGGATGCCCTCGCCTGCGATGGCTTCGGCGATGCGCCGTGCGGCTTCGTCTTCATGGACGTCGCCATCCTCGAGGACGGCGAGCATCGCTTTTCCGATGCCTTGCGCTGCTAGGTGCGCGATGTCGGCCCCGTCGAGCCGTCGACCCTTTTTCAGGCCGCCGATCCCATGGCCGAGGATTGCGCCTTCTGCGCCGGCAAGGAGCATCTCGCCGAATTTCATGCGGACCGTTCCTTGCGCAGGCTGGCGATCAGCTCGGCCATGATCGAGACGGCGATTTCGGCTGGCGATATGGCGCCGATGTCGAGGCCGACCGGTCCGCGGATGCGGGCGATCTCGGTGTCGGAGAAGCCTTGCGCTTTCAGGCGGGAGCAGCGGGCGGCGTGCGTCTTGCGCGAGCCGAGGGCGCCGATGAAAAAGCATGGCGCGCCGAGGGCCGCGACAAGGGCAGGGTCGTCGAGCTTGGGGTCATGCGTCAGGGTCACGACCGCGGTCCGGCGATCGAGCGGAAGGTCGGCGAGGGCCTCGTCCGGCCAGGCTGTCACCAGATGCAGGCCCGGGAAGCGTTCGCCTGTTGCAAACGCCGTGCGCGGATCGATAACGACAACGGAGAAGCCCGCCATCGCGGCCATGTGGCTGAGAGGCTGCGCGATGTGCACGGCGCCCACGACATAAAGGCGCGGTGGTGCGTTGAACACATTCAGGAACCAGGACACGCCGTCGATCTCGATGCGCTGGCTTGCATCGCGACGCGCGGCCTCGTCTGCGGCATGCGCGAGCGGGTCGGCGGGTGTCACGGGCAGGGCTATGAGCCGGGTCTCGGCGGTGTCGAGGCGGGTGGCGATGACGAGGCATGCGCCTGACTTTCGTGCGTCGATGGCCCTGGCCAGGGTTTTGCGGTCCATGTCAGTCGATCCGCTCGACGAAGATTTCGATCTGCCCGCCGCAGGCCAGGCCCACGGCCCAGGCCTGTTCGTTCGAGACGCCGAAGGTGAGCAGGCGGGGCTTGCCATCGCCGATGGCATCGAGCGCCTCGGCAATCACCGCGCCTTCGACGCAACCGCCCGAGACCGAGCCCATGAAGGCGGAGTCTTCGCGAACGGCAAGCTGGCTGCCGGCAGGCCGTGGGGCTGAACCCCAGGTGCGCACGACAGTCGCAAGTGCCACGCCGTGCCCCTGAGAGAGCCAGTCCTGCGCCGTTTCGAGGATCCGGTCGTGGTCGTCGTTCATCTGGTGCCTTGTCCGGTCGCTGTGTCACGTTCTTGTCCAGGGTCCTGCCATGCCAGAAGGGCCGGAAAAGCGCTGAACGGGTGGACGTGTCGATGACGCATGGCGATGAACCTAAGGCAGAGCCTGCGGATAGGGAAGCGCCCGTGTGGTGGGCATCGGGCCCTGTATCAGGCATGGCCTGCATGCTGGTTGCGGCAGGGCTTTTTGCCTCGATGCAGCTGCTCATCCGGATCGCAGGAACGAATGTGCCTGCTGTCGAGATTTCGTTCTGGCGCTCGTTCTTCGGCCTGCTGATCCAGTTGCCGGTGCTGTGGTGGCTGGGGCTTCAAAGCCTGCGCACGACGCGTCTTGCTCTGCACGGGTGGCGCGGGCTCCTGCATGCCGTGTCGATGATGCTGTGGTTCGTGGCCCTGATGGAAATCCCGCTGGCCGAGGCAACCGCGCTCGAGTTTGCGAGCCCGATCATGGCGACCACGCTGGCGATCCTGTTCCTGGGCGAAGCCGTGCGCGTGCGGCGCATCCTTGCCCTGTGTGCGGGCGTCGTGGGCGTGCTGCTCGTGGTGCGTCCCGGGTTTCAGGAGATCTCGATGGGGCAGGTGCTGGCGCTGGCTTCGGTTGCGCTGTGGGCTGCGTGCCAGCTCATCATACGTGAACTGGGGCGCACCGAGACCTCGTTCACGCAGGGCTTCTACATGGTGCTCTTCTTCACGCCGATCACGCTTGTCTCGTCGCTGCCGGTCTGGGTGTGGCCTGGCGCCAGCGATCTGATGCTGCTGTTTGTCGTGGGCGTGGTTGCGACCGCGGGAACCTGGTTCTATGGCGAGGCGTTCCGGCGGGCGGAGATGGGGGCGATCCTGCCGCTCGAATCGACCAAGCTGCTTTGGTCTGTGGTGTATGGCTATGTGTTCTTTGCGGAGGATCCGCTGCTGCTG
>JBILGJ010000182.1:0-6193 GCA_044351125.1 Micropepsaceae bacterium | reverse complement strand
GTTCATGCCGAAGCCCTTTGGGGTTACGCCCTCGGCCACGACGGGCGCCGTCATCGAGATGGTGCGCCGACGCTTTCCCGACGGGTTCGGCGATATCGAGCCCTTCTGGTTTCCCGTCACGCGCGCGGATGCGCTGAAGGCCGCTAAGCATTTCGTGGCGAAGGCGCTGCCGCATTTCGGCGACTACCAGGACGCGATGCTGCGCGGCGAGAAGTTCCTGTATCACAGCCTGCTGTCACCCTTGATGAATGTGGGGCTGCTCGATCCATTGGAGCTTTGCCGCATGGCGGAGGCCGAATGGCGCGCGGGCCGGGCGCCCCTGAACGCGGTCGAGGGGTTCATCCGGCAGATCATCGGCTGGCGCGAATTCGTGCGCGGGATCTATTTCCTGGCGGGGCCTGATTACACGCGCCGCAATGAGCTTGAGGCTTCGCGTGCGCTGCCTGCCATGTACTGGACGGGCGAGACCGACATGGCCTGCATGGCGGCTGCCATCGGGCAGACGCGCGAGGAAGCCTATGCACATCACATCCAGCGCCTGATGGTGACGGGGAATTTCGCCCTGCTGGCAGGGGTGGATCCGCATGCGCTGCATGAGTGGTATCTGGCTGTCTATGCGGATGCGCTTGAATGGGTCGAGGCGCCCAACACGATCGGCATGAGCCAGTTCGCCGATGGCGGGATGGTGGGGTCGAAGCCCTATGCGGCAAGCGGGGCCTATGTCGATCGCATGAGCGATTACTGCAAGGGGTGCCGCTACAAGGTGAAGGAGCGCACGGGGCCGGATGCGTGTCCGCTCAATTCACTCTATTGGGATTTCCTGATCCGGCACCGGACGCGCTTTGAGGGCAATCCGCGCATGGCGCAGATGTATCGCACCCATGACAAGATGGAGGCGGGCGTAAGGCGCGACCTTCAGGCCCAGGCGAAGCGCTTCCTTGCGCATCTCGAGGCGCACGGCACGGACCGGGACTTTTCCTGATCAGGCTTTCGCGCCGCTGGCGCGGCAGCGGTCGGAGCAGTACTTCACCTGGTCCCAGTCGCGGGCCCATTTCTTGCGCCAGGTGAAGGGGCGGTTGCAGGCGATGCAAAGTTTCTGTTCAAGCGCAGACTTGCTGCGCTTGATGCCGTTTGCATTCTTGCGGACGCCCTTGGCCATGATGGTCTCGTGGCCCGGCGAGGCCTACTTCGCGCCGCTGGCCTTCTTGATGTAGGCGATGACGTTGGCGCGGTCCTGGGGCTTGCGCAGGCCGGCGTAGGTCATCTTGGTGCCCTGCACCTTCTTGCGCGGGTTCTCGAGATAGTCCGCCAGGTTCTGGTCGTTCCAGACGATGCCAGACTTCTTCATCTGACCCGAGTAGTTGTAACCAGCGACTGACCCTGCCTTCTTGCCGGACACGCCGTTCAGGGAAGGACCGATGCCGTGCTTGCCGGCTTCCATCTTGTGGCAGGTAGCGCATTGGCGGAAGGTCTTTTCACCGGCCGTTGCGTCGCCCGTGAAGGTCGCGCCCGTTGCGTCCTTGATCGTGGTCGCGGGGTTGGCGGCTGTGTTGCCTGCTGAGATGAGTAAGCCCGCCAGGGACAGGCCGACGGCGGCGAAAAGACTGCGCATGGGACACCTCTTGCTGTCAGTGGTTTTTACGCGCGGCGTTGGCATCCGGACCATGGCCCAGATTGCCGCGCGACGCCGGTGCGCGCATGGGTCATGGCTGCCTTACGCAGGGGCCTCCTTGCGTCAGAATATGCAGTAGCCGCCGTCGATGACGAATGTGTCGCCGGTGTGGAATGCCGAGGCGTTGCTGGCGAGGTAAACGGCAATGCCCCCGAAGTCGGCGGGTTCTCCCCAGCGGCGCATCGGCACCCGCGGGATGACCTTCTCGGCAAATGCCGGAGATGCCTGGGCGCCGGCCGTCATGTCGGTGGCGATCCAGCCGGGCAGGATGATGTTGCCGCGCACGCCGTCGCGGGCGAACTCGACGGCGATCGACTTCATCATCGAGATCACGCCGCCCTTGGTGGCGGCGTAGTGCTCGTTGCGGGCGGCGCCTTCGATGGCGGCGACGGAGGCGATGCCGACAAGCGAACCGCCCGGGTCGCCCTTGGTGGCGCGCTCACGCATGTGGCGGGCGGCCTCGCGCATGGTGAAAAAGACGCCATCGAGATTGACCGAGAGAACCTTGCGGTACTGTTCTGTCGTCATCTCGAGGAAGGAGCGGGCTGGCGAACCTATTCCGGCATTGGCGAAGACGGCATCGACGCGGCCCATCTTTGCGACCGCATCGTGCATGGCTTCGGCGACGGCTGCTTCATTGGCGACGTCGACCTTGGCGGTGTGGACGCGAACACCGTGCTGACCGAGGCTTGCGGCGGCTGCGCGGTTCTTGTCGTCATTGGTGCCCCAGATGACGATGTCGGCGCCGGCGCGCGCCATCGCGTCGGCCATGCCAAGCCCGATGCCGCCATTGCCGCCGGTGACGAGGGCGACCTTGCCCGAAAGGTTGAAAGGCGAATAGGCCACGGTTGTTTCTCCAATGTCGTGATGGCGACAGATTGGAGCAAAGCGGCCGCGGGTTCAACGCGGGAATCTGCGCGTGCCTACTCGGCCTTGGGCAGGGTCTTGAAGGCCTTGAGCGCCCGGTCGCGGGCGGTGGCGTGGTCAACCATCGGTGCAGGGTAGCGCAGGCGCGCGAAGTCGGGCGCGTCCCACGGCCTGTGAATGAATTTCGGGCTGCAGGTGGCAAGCTCGGGCACCCATTTGCGGACATAGGCGCCGGCGGGATCGAATTTCTCGCCCTGCATCACGGGATTGAAGATCCGGAAATAAGGCGCCGCGTCGGCCCCCGACCCGGCGACCCACTGCCAGCTTGCCGAATTGCTGGCGAGGTCGGCGTCGACGAGCGTGTCCCAGAACCAGGCCTCGCCGCGCTGCCAGGGGATGAGCAGGTGCTTGATGAGAAACGAGGCGGCGACCATGCGCACGCGGTTGTGCATGAAGCCCGTGGTCCAGAGTTCGCGCATGCCTGCATCGACGATGGGATAGCCGGTCTGGCCCCGGCACCATTTGCGGAAATTCGTGTCACTGTCGGCCCAGGGAAAGGCGTCGAAGCTTTCCTTGTAGTTCCGTTCGGGCAGGTGCGGAAAGTGATAGAGCAGGTGATACGAGAACTCGCGCCAGCCGACCTCGGCGAGGAACTTGTCGGCGTTTGTTTCCTGTCCCTTTGACTGGGCCGCGGCGGTTGCGGCCTTCCAGAGCTGGCGCGGGCTGATCTCGCCGAAGTGCAGATGCGGCGAGAGGCGGGAGGTTGCCTCGATGTCGGGGCGGTCGCGGTTGGCGGCGTAGCCACCGATGGTGCCAGCAAGGAAGCCGTCGAGGCGTTTGCGCGCGCCTTGTTCGCCCGGTGTCCAGAGAGGCGTGAAGCCGGTGGCCCAGTTGGGCTTGACGGGCAGGAGCTTCCACGCGGCAAGCTTGTCGGTCGCGGGCCATGCGGCTGGTGCAGCGATGGCTTTCGGGCGGGCCAGTGTTTCGACCGTGCCCAGCTGTTGGCGCGCGGCGCGCCAGAATGGGGTGAAGACGCGATAGGGGCCACCTGATCCGGTCTTCATTTCCCAGGGCTCGCGCAGCAGGCTTGCGTTGAAGCTCTCGGCCTTGATGCCGTTTGCCTTCAGGCTGTCCTTGATACGTGTGTCGCGCGCGATGGCCCAAGGTTCGTATTGCCGGTTCCAGAATATTGCTGTGGCGCCTGTCTGCTTGACCAATGCCGGGATGACCTTGTCCGCCGGGCCGTGCCTGAGGACGAGGTCGCTGCCGAGCTTGCGCAGGTCGGTGGCAAGCGCCTCGAGGCTGTGGTGCAGCCACCAGCGCGTGGCGCCGCCCGCCTTCCATTGGCCGGGCGTTTCGTCGTCGAGGATGAAGACGGGAATGACAGGCCCCGCCTTGACCGCCGCGGCCAGGGCCGGGTTGTCGGTCAGGCGCAGGTCCTGGCGGAACCAGAGAAGAGTGGGGGCGTCGGCGGTGTGTGGGTTTGGCATGGGACGAGTACGTAAAGGGTCGCTCGCCGGATTGCCAAGGCCGTTCAGTTGTCCTTGAGGGATTGCTCCACCGCCCGGAGGCGCTTGAGGTCACGCTGGCGCCACGTGATGTAGACGAGGGTGCCTGCCAGCCAGACGGCGGCGTAGCCCAGCGCAATCGTGATCGCCAGATAGCCGGCCCGCTTGTCGGCGTCCGAGCCCATGATGTCGATGGAAATGGCGTAGAGCGTGATGAAAAGCATGGAAAAACAGATCACCCAGAGGTTTGCCATGGCCATGCGCAGGCCAAATTCAACGCGCGCTGATGCGGTGGCGATGGCCAGGAACACAGGGTCCTCGTCCCTGGGCTTTGGTTGCGCGCGGGCCCAGAGGGACGCGCCCATGGCGATAGTCGCCAGGATGATGATGCCAATGCCCAGGGTCACCGACAGCATATCGCCATAGGCCAAAAACCATACGCCGGCCGCGATGCTCACGACTGTGCAGAGAATCTCGAGTACGAAATAGGTTTTCGACCACCACTGCAGGTGCGCGGCACGGCGGAGTTCCCGGCGGGCGGCTTCAGGCACGCTTTCGTCGGGCAGCGACTGCCAGGCGGCCTCGAGGTCCTTCCAGTCGGCTCCGGTCATGACACCGTTCCTTTCATCATGTCCTTCAATTGCTCCTTCGCCCGGTGCAGGCGCACGGATGCGGCCGACACGCCGATGCCCAGCACCTCGGCGACCTCTTCCGGCGTGAAGCCTTCGAGGGCGAGCGTGGCTGCAACCTTGAGGCTGACGGGCAGGCGCTGAACGGCAGCCTCGAGCTTTGTCTTCAGGTCCTGGCGGGTCACCTGCTGCTCGGGCGTCGGGTCGGCCGCATGCAGCGTCTCATCAAGGGCGACAGATCTCGGTTCGCGGGCTTCGCGCGCGACATGGCTGATCGCGCGGTTGTGGGCGATGCGTGCGACGAAGGTGCGCAGCGATGCCTCACCCCTGAACCGCGGCAGGGCCTGCCACAGCGCGACGTGGATTTCCTGGACCAGTTCTTCGGCGCGCGCGGCATTGGACTCGTAGGAACGGGCAATGCGCCGGATGAGTGGCGCATGCTGCCTGGCGATGTCCTCGAATCTGTTCATCCTTGCGAGAGTATGGCTTCGCTCCGCAGTTGCCGTGCGCAAAATGCGAGGATCGCCGCTGTCAGCGCCAGCTCGATTGCAGCGATCACCACGAAGGGTGTGGCTGGTGCAGGGGCGCCCAGCAGCGGCCCCGAGAGGGCACTCAGCTCCCAGGCGAATGGCCAGTGTGCGGCCTCTGCGAGGCGCTCGCCTGTCAGCATGAAGCCGACGATGGCGGGGGCGAAGGACAGAAGCATGAGATAGTTCTGCGCGTCCTTGAAGTTGCGGGCGTTGAGGCCGATCGCCAGCTGGATGGCAGCCGTGAGGAGCGTCAGGGGAACCAGGTAGAGCGATGCGACAAGGGCTGCGGCGAGGCCAGTCTCCAGCTTTATGCCCAGTTCGGCGAGCGCGGATTGCTCGAGCAGGAAGAGGCCGCCGACGATACAGGCGGTTGTTCCGGCAATGCCGAGGGCTGCTGCCGCCATCCATTTTCCGACGATGATGCTCAAGGTGCTGACGGGATGAACGAGAAGGGGCTCGAAGGAGCGACGCTCGCGCTCGCCGGCCGTCATGTCGGCGGCGGCTGCGACGCTGACGAAGAAGGGTGAGAGTATGAACATGATGATCAGTGCGCGGGCGATGACATCGGCGCCGCGCGAAAAGCTGTTGGTGTTTTGGGTATCGATGATCAGCGGATTTATGACACTCGGGGACATGCCGCGCGCCATGACACGCTGGTTCGCCAGCGTGACCGAGAAGCGCGTCAGCGCACCTTCGATCCGGTCGATGGTTGCCGACTGGGCGAGGAGGTCGCCGCGGATCTGGACGCGCGCCGGACTGCCTTTTGCAAGCCGTTCCTCGAAGTTGTCGGGAATGTTCAGGCATATGGCGGCGTCTGGCTTGAACTCAAGCCGGGAAGCCGTGAGCTCCTGCTTCAGGATCGCCGACGAGGGACCGCAAAAGCGGATGGGAGACCAGGACGTGGTCTGTGTCTCGGACGCCAGGCTGTTTATCACGACCAGCAGCACGAGAGGGCCAAAGGCGATGTAGGCGAAGCCTGACAGAAGG
>JBILGJ010000181.1:0-6203 GCA_044351125.1 Micropepsaceae bacterium | reverse complement strand
GCTCCAGGTGGCAGCGATCTGGTTGGGCCAACCGGGCACGATCACGGTCTGGCCGGTCATCAGCGCCGTGTAGCCCTGACGGGCGACGGAGCGAGCGTCAGCGATCAGGAATGAGGGGGCCCACGCGGCGGCGGGTGTTGCGCTGCGGATCGACTGAACCATGCCAGTCTCGGTCAGGCCTGGACACAGCGCCGTGACGCTTACGCCTGATCCTCGAAGCTCCTCGGCCAGCGCCTCCGTGAAGGACAGGACATAGGCCTTGCTTGCAGCGTAGACCGCCATTGAGGGCACGGGCTGGAAGCCCGCGAGCGAGGCCACGTTCAGGATGCGTCCGAACCGGCGTTCGCGCATGCCTGGCAAGAAGAGAGAGGTCAGCGCCGTTGCGGCCGCGATGTTCACGGCGATCAGTTGCTGCAGGCGCTCAGGCGGCGCGTCGGCGAAAGGGCCGACGTCGATGAGGCCTGCGTTGTTCACAAGAATGTCGATTTCGATGCCGCGCTGCTCGAGCGTCTCGACGACCGAGACGAGCTCCTCGGCGTTTGAGAGGTCTGCGGGCAGTACGATGGAGTCCGTGTCGTGGCCCGCGTGCAGTTCTGCCGCCAATGCGTCGAGGCGGTCCTTGCTGCGTGCGACGAGCACAAGGGCGTGGCCGTGATTGGCGAACTCGCGCGCAAGTTCCGCGCCGATGCCCGAGGATGCGCCGGTGATGAGGACGCGTCCGAGGCGACGCTCGCCCATCAGGGCAAGTTTAGCCTGCGTCTTCCGCTTGCCGGTCTTTGCCGACGATGTGCGGCGGCGTGTGGCCATGGCCCGGTGCCCTTGTTCCGGTTCCTGTTCCCCCGCGTGGGCTGTGTGCCCACGCGGGAGATCAGGCCAGAGAACGTCAGTGTCTTCAGGCCGCGCGACGCGCGTCGCGCAGCGACGTCACGAGGCGCGAGATCGGACGGATCGTCTTGGTCGAGCTGTCGCCAACGATCTCGCTGACTTCGCGGAACTGGCGCACGGAGCGACGGAAGAGTTCCGTCATCGCCTGCTGCTGCACCTTCACGGCTTCGGCAAAGCTGCCGGCCTGGATCGTTTCGCGCAGCGCGTCAAAGCTCCACACGACGTTGTCCTGGGCGTGGTTGACGAGCGTGAGGGCAACCTTGCGGCTTTCATCCGTCATCGTCTCGCCGGCTTCGCGCAGGGCATCACCTGCCTCGCGGAAACCTTCCTGCATGCGGTTGACCATCTGGTTCACCGGGGCGCGGAACCCGGTCGTCTCGACCTTCGGTTCTGCCTTGGCCTTCGAGCGGCCGGTCGTCTTGCGTGTCTTCGTCATTTCAGTCGTCTCCGTTCTCTGGTTATGCATCGTCACGCCGCAGCGGGTCGTGACGTCTTTTCCGACGCAGCGCGGGCGTGATCGATGATCAGGCCGGCAATCCGCGGAAGAAACTTTTTGGGCAGGTCATGAGCCATGCCCTCGATGATCTCGAGCCTTGCACCGCGAATGTTGCGGGCTGAATCGCGACCGCCGGCAAGAGGAGCCAGCGGATCCTTCGAGCCGTGGATCACGAGCGTGGGGGCCGTGATCTTGCGGATGTGCGGTCGCAGGTCACCGGTCGCGATGATTGCGGCCAGCTGGCGGCGAACGCCGGATGGATAGTAGGAGCGGTCAAAGCCCATTGCGATCTTGTTGCGTAATTCGCTGTGGTCGTCCGCCGGATCGTCGGTCCGGATCAGGCTCCACATGCCGATCGCACGCTCGATCAGGGCGTCGCGCGACTTGTCCTTGGGTCGCGACAGGAACAGCGGGCCAGCCACGCGCAGGCTCGGGCCAGGCAAAAGCGGGTTCAGCGTTCCGGACATGATCGAGGTCAGCGACGTGACCCGGTCGGGATGCGTGCCGGACAGAAGCTGGCCGATCATGCCTCCCATCGAAACGCCGACGATGTGCGCCTTGCGGATCTCGAGGGCGTCCATAAGGCCCAGCGTGTCCTGGACCATGTCGTGAAGGGTGTAGGGCGCGAGATTGCGGCCGATGACGCGGGCAGCAATCTGCGCAACGGGGTGGGGTGCGTGTGCGCCATGGACCTTCGATGTCAGCCCAATGTCGCGGTTGTCAAAGGTCACGACGCGAAAGCCAGCGCCGGCAAGTTCGGACACGAGCACGTCGGGCCAGAAGGTCATCTGCGCGGCAAGACCCATGATCATGACGATGGCCGGTCCGTCCTTCGGGCCGTGCTCGGCATATTCAATCATCAGCCTGTTTGAGGAGACCTGTGGCATGGCACGCTTGTTCTCTATTCCGCCGCCGACACGATGGTCAGCTTCGGCTTGCGCTTGCGCGGGCGGCTCTTCTTCGGGGCGGTTTCTGCCCTTGTCTCTGCCGGCTGAGCAGCGGGAACCGGTTCGGGCTTGGGCACGGGTATCGGGCGCTTCATCGCGGCCGCCTTCAGCTCGTCGAAGGATTCCTGCAGGCAGGCGGCGTAATGCTCGGGATCCGCCATGAGGCTGCGGTCCGAGGTGAAGGTCACCGTCATGCTGCCGCAATAGCTGAACACGGCGTGGAAGATCCCTACGCCTTCGAACAGGGGGCCGAGGCCGTACTGTGTGACGAGGCGGGCACCGTTCATGTAGAGGGGGACCGGCGGACCAGGAACGTTCGTGATCACCGTGTTGAACATGGGGGCGACGCGGTTCGCCAGCCCCCAGCGCACATACAGGCGTGCCGCAAGGCCCGTGAGCGTCGAGGGCATGAAGCTCGAGTATTCAGTGAGCTGGCGGGCGCCGACGGCATTCGTCAGGGCCTTGGAGTTCTCGGCTTCCTCGTGCACGTATTGCAGGCGGCCAAAGGGATCGGCGATGTGTGTCCCGATCGGGATCGTCATGGCGCTGACGTGATTGCCGAGCGTGTTCTTCTCGCCAGGCGTTCGTACCGAAATCGGGGCCATGCAGACGAGCGGCTCGCGCGGCAGCTCGTTGACCGCCTTGAGGTACCTGCGCATTGCACCGCCGATGACCGTGACGATTACGTCATTCACCGTGGCGCCGGGGAGCCGTGTCCTGATTTCCTTGATCTCGGCGAGCGAGAAGTCGCGCCCGTCGACGACGCGGTTCATGGCAACCGAGCCATTGAAGCGGGTGCGCGGCACGCTGCCAATCGTCGTGCGTACGCGACCGCGCACAAGGTCGCCGGCCATGCGGGCCAGGCCCGGCGCGGAGTTCGATACGGTGCGTGCGAGCCGCATGGGCGTGTTGAGGGCGTTCAGCTGCGCGCGGACGAGAAGCTCGGCCGAGGTTGGGGTACGCTCCGGGATCCAGGGCTTGTCTGGTGGGGCCACATTGCCGGCCGGGTCAAGCGAGTGAAGGGCGTTCGTGATATCGACGCCAGATACGCCGTCGATGGCTGCGTGATGAACCTTCGATACGATCGCGTAGGAACCCTTGGGCACGCCGGGGACGTTGTTCAGGCCCTCGATGACCGTGAATTCCCAGAGCGGCTTCGACAGGTCGAGCGGTCGTGAATGCAGGCGTGCCGCCTGAATGCAGAGCTGGCGCCAGTCACCCGGCTGCGGCAGCGCGATGTGGCGCACGTGATATTCCAGGTCGAAGTCCTGATCATCGATCCAGTAGGGATAATCCAGGCTCAGCGGCACGTTGGCGAGCTTGCGGCGGAAGCTCTTGGCCAGGTGCAGACGCTGTTCGATGAAGCCGAGGATGTCCTTGAAGCGCACGAATGAATTCGGCGCCGTCGAAGGGTCGTAGATCGCGATCGCACCGATGTGCATCGGTGTGCGCGGCGTTTCGAGATAGAGAAAGGCGGAGTCGAGACCGCTGAGCTGTTCCATGGTTCCTGCCCTCTTTTTCTACTTCTGGTCTCTGCCAGGTTTGTCGGCTGTTGCTTTATTGACTCATGCGTTCGGAAGAATTCATCATACCGAGCGACCGGTTAACCTTGTACGACGTGTTTTGTGCGACGCACAAAATCATTTCGCTGCTGCATATAAGGAAATGGAGTTCCGGTCAATGGTGCAGTGCACAATAAAACATTTTTTGACCCTTACTTCCCGGATTTCAGCCGTTTATTCCCTCATTTAAAGTGCTGTTTTTGACTAGAGTCATTGCTGCGACGGCTGGCCGCAGGACTTCAACCCGGCAAGGAAGAGCTCCAAAGTCTGCCAAAGGGCCCGGGAGGTTCCGGCCATGTCGCCTGATCTCGCGGATGAAATTGCAGTCGCATTCCATGCCGCAACGAGGGCCAATGCCGCAATTTCCGGCTCTATTCTGCCCAAAAATTCGTCCCGCTGCTGGCCCTTACGGATTGTTCGTGCCACCAGGTCGAGGAGGCCCGGTGCTACTTCATTGAAGGAGGGGGCGGGATCTCGCTTGGAGACGAACTCGAGGACGATCTGCTGCATGAGGTTGCGATGGCTGCGCCATTCTTCAATGTAGCTGGCCAGCAGCTTCTCGAGTTGCGCGGATGCCGTAAGGTCGGGGCCCAGGATGCCGCCATTCAGGCGCTCCGTAATCTCCTCGCCAAAGGCGCGCACCAAAGCCGGCTTGTTCGGGAAATGCAGGAAAAACGTGGCGTTTGCCACGTCCGCAGCTGTGCAGATGTCTTCGATGCGCACCTCATCATAGGGCCGCTGCGAAATCAGGCTCACGGCCGCGTCGAGGATGCGCTTGCGCGTTTCGCGTTTCTTGCGCTCGCGGCGTGAGAGAGTGTGTTCGGGTTCCTGTTCCATCCCTTTGCTCGCAGTCGCCGTTGTCAGCTTCATTCTCCAATCATGGAGTGAACTCTACAATTTTCAGTTTCGGTCCATCAAGTCCTTGATTTCGCGGCATTTCGGGGACCGATTTATGTTGGCATCCCGGTGCCTTTCCACATAGCGTCGATACCGACGGTCGTCTTGTCTTGCATGTCTGCAAGAGACGCGACCCAGCCGCTCCTTCGGGAGCATCGAGGTTGCCATGGCAGTCATCGACGCAGGTTCTGCACCTCTTCCCGGCATCAAGCCGCCATCGTGGCTCCTTGCGCTCACCGAGGGTGGGCGGGCGGTTGCCGACTATGTGAGCCTGCAGGGGGCGTCGCCGCTCCTTGGTTATGCTCCATCGGGCGACGGACATCCCGTGATGGTGCTGCCCGGTTTTTTGGCAGCCGGGGGGACAACGGCGCCTATCAGGCGTTTCCTCGTCTCCAAGGGCTATGAGACCTTCTGCTGGGGACTGGGGCGCAACCTCGGCCCCTTGGCCATAGGCCCTGAAGGGGAATTGCTGGGGCAGCGGCTCGAGTCGATCCACCGGAAGATGAAGCGGAAGATCAGCCTGGTCGGCTGGAGCCTGGGCGGTGTGATGGCCAGGGAGCTGGCGAAGCGCTATCCGCAATATGTGAGGCAGGTGATTTCCCTTGGGTCGCCCTTCGGTGGGAACCCCAGGGCAAACCATGCCTGGCGGATCTACGAGGGCCTGACCGGGCAGGAGATCAATCCGAAGGCCATGGCCGATGCCTTTCGCCAGCTTTCCAAGGCGCCGGCGGGCATTCCAACGACGGCCATCTATTCGAAGGGCGACGGGGTTGTCGCATGGCAGACATGTGTCGAGAAGGCCTCGGCAACGACCGACAACATCGAGGTCTATGCGAGCCATTGCGGGCTGGGTGTCAACCCGGCTGTCTATTTTGCGGTAGCTGACCGGCTTGCGTTGCCGGAAAACGAATGGCGCCCCTTCGACCGCAATGCGGCCATGTGGAGGCGCGTCGTCTATCCTTCTTCAGGGCACTGAATCGCGGTGCCCGTGCTTTGGTGCACTTGACCGCGCGCCATTGCTGGCGCGCGCATCTTTTGGTGTATCTTCGCCAGGCCTGACAGTGTTCAGCGGTAGGCTGGCGGCAACGGTTCGTCGAGCCTCAGGTAGCGCCGCGCCAGTTCGTCCTGGCGTGAGGTCATCGGCTGTGCACGGCCGTTGATGAAGATCGCGGTTGCCTCGCTCAGCGGTTCGAGCGGGTCGCCGCTCCAGACAACCAGATCCGCCTGCTTGCCGCGCTCGATCGTGCCGACCTTTCCGCTCTCGCCGAAGATGCGGGCGGGGTTGGAGGTAAGGGCTGCAATGGCAGCTGCGTGCGGCAGGCCATGGGCCACGGCGTTGCCAGCGTTGTAGCGGGCCTCCGGCGCGCGGTGGCCACCGTCTCCATTGGCAAAGGCTACGAGTACCCCCGCCTTCAC
>JBILGJ010000180.1:0-6205 GCA_044351125.1 Micropepsaceae bacterium | reverse complement strand
GAATGGTGACGGCAAGGTTTCGGTCGAGGAGTTCCAGGCCGGGCAGGTTGCAGGCTTCGATGCGCTCGACAAGAACAAGAACGGATCCATCGACGCCTCGGAAAAGGGAGGCTGATCCTGGCCCTGCACATCATCAAGCTGTGCGTGGGGGCAGACTCCGTCGCTGATCTGCGGGACTGGCAACAGAGCAATTTTTCTGCGCTCCGCAAGCGCGGCCTGAAGGCTGAGCAGTTCCACACCACGCGCATGATCCCCAAGCGACGCGAGGAAGTCCTCGATGGCGGGTCGCTCTATTGGGTGATCAAGGGATCGACGGCGGTGCGGCAGGTGCTGGCGGACATAAGGCCGTTCACCGACCATGACGGGGTGCAGCGGTGCAATCTCGTGCTGAAGCCCGAGCTGATACCGGTTGCGCCGCGGCCACGGCGACCCTTCCAGGGCTGGCGCTATCTCGAACCCAAGGATGCTCCGCCCGATATCGGGTCGGGCGGCGGAGATGACATGCCCGAGGGGTTGCGGCGGGAACTCGCAGAGCTTGGATTGCTTTGATCCTCGCTCTGCGACAATTTGTTCCCTTTTTGTTTTCGGCGATTTCGGCGATATTCGGCGCTGTCAATCCATAGCGTCGAAATCTGTCCAGAGGGCATGCCTTGCAAAAGGGCCTGCGGGCAGCCGGTCATTCGTGCAAAAGGCCGTTCAGCCATCTTGCGCCGGAGACCCGCGACGTAGGATTGTCCCGCCCCATGAACATGGATCTGGCACGCCGCGAAATGGCGCGGCTCTACCTTGCTGACGAGACGGCCACCGTCGAGGCCCTGCTGCCGCAGGCGCGCCTCAGCGCGCGCGAGCGTGCCGAGACCGAAGCCGTGGCGCGCGATCTTGTGCGTCGTGTCCGCGCGCAGCGCAAGCGTGGGGGGCTTGATGCCTTCCTGCACCAATATGCGCTGTCAACGGAAGAGGGCGTTGTGCTCATGTGCCTTGCGGAGGCACTCCTGCGGGTGCCGGATGCCGAAACGGCTGACCGGCTGATCCGCGACAAGATCGGCAGCGCGCACTGGGACCGGCATCTGGGACAATCGAATTCCGTATTCGTCAATGCCTCGACGTGGGCGCTGATGCTTACGGGGCATGTGGTCAAGCTTGGCGATGGTCCGCAAGACTGGTCGGCGGTTCTTGGCCGGCTGGTGCAGCGCAGCGGCGAGCCGATCATCCGCCAGGCGATGATGACCGCCATGCGCATCATGGGCGGCCAGTTTGTCCTGGGCCGCACCATCTCCGAGGCCCTGAAGCGCGGCAGCGATGCCGCCAAGCGCGGGTTCCGCTTCTCGTTCGACATGCTGGGCGAGGCGGCGATGACCCACGAGGATGCGGAACGCTATGCGCGTGCCTATGCCGATGCGATCGCCTCGATTGCCGCCCATGAACGCGGCCGTGGCGGAGACATCTTCACGCGCAACTCGATCTCGGTGAAGCTCTCGGCCGTGCATCCGCGGCTGGAGGCGCTGAAGATGGGGCGCGTGATGCCCGAGATCCTGCCGCGGCTGATGCCCCTGTGCCTTGCCGCGAAGGAGGCGGGCATCGGCTTCACGATCGACGCCGAGGAGGCGGACCGGCTTGAGGTTCAACTCGACATTTTCGAGGCCCTCGCCGGTGCGTCCGAATTGCGGGGCTGGGAGGGGCTTGGCCTTGCCGTGCAGGCCTACCAGAAGCGGGCACCAGCGGTTATCGACTGGCTTGCGGGTGTGGCCCAGCGCCACCAGCGCCGGCTTCCCGTGCGCCTGGTCAAGGGCGCCTACTGGGACAGCGAGATCAAGAGGGCGCAGGAAGCGGGGATCGAGGGCTATCCGGTGTTCACGCGCAAGGCGTCGACCGACGTGTCGTATCTTGCGTGTGCACGAAAGCTGCTTGCCGACCCGGCTGCGTTCTTTCCGATGTTTGCCACCCACAATGCACACACGCTTGCTGCCGTGCGCACGCTTGCCGGCAATCGCGGGGATTACGAGTTCCAGCGCCTGCACGGCATGGGCGAGGAGCTTTATGACGAGGCTGTCGGCCCCGACCGGCTTGGCGCGCAGTGCCGCATCTATGCGCCCGTGGGCGCGCATGAGGACCTGCTTGCCTATCTCGTCCGCCGTCTTCTTGAAAACGGCGCGAACACGTCCTTCGTCAACCGCCTTGCCGATGACGAGGCGCCCATTGAAGCCATCATTGCCGATCCGGTCGAGCAGGTTGAAGCCATGACACAGAAATCGCATCCGCGCATACCGCTGCCGCTGAACCTGTTTGCAGACCGGCTGAATTCGGCGGGTGTGCTGCTCAGCGAGCCCACGCACGCCGCGCCGCTGATGAAGGCGATCGGCGAGGCTGTTGCCGTGCCCCTGCATGCGACGCCCCTTGTTGCCGGCGAGGCGTTTCCCGGCTCTGCTCGCGCGATCATGGATCCTGCGTCGCGCAGCCGGCAGACGGGTAGCTGCGTCGAGGGTACGGCCGAGATTGCCGCCCGTGCAGCCCGGATCGCCGCGGCGGCGCAGGGCGGGTGGGACCGGCTTGGCGGCGCTGGTCGCGCTGATATCCTGAACCGGGCGGCGGACCTGTTCGAGCGCGATGCCGCGCGGCTCATCGGGCTTTGCGTTCGGGAAGCCGGCAAGACCGTTGCCAACGGCATTGCGGACGTGCGCGAGGCCGTCGATTTCCTGCGCTATTACGCTAACCTTGCGCGCGCGGAGTTCGGTGGGCCGACCGTTCTGCCGGGTCCGACAGGCGAACGCAACGAGCTCTCGCTGCACGGGCGTGGTGTCTTTGCCTGCATCAGTCCGTGGAACTTTCCCGTCGCGATCTTCACGGGGCAGGTTGCCGGGGCGCTTGCCGCCGGAAATGCTGTCGTTGCGAAACCGGCTGAACAGACCCCGCTTGCTGCCTTCCTCGCCACGCAGCTGCTGCATGAGGCCGGCGTACCGGCGGAGGTGCTGCATTTCGTGCCGGGCGACGGACCTTCGGTAGGTGGCGCGCTGGTGCGCGATGCCCACGTGGCGGGTGTTGCCTTCACGGGCGGAACCGATACTGCCAGGCGCATCAACCGGATGCTGGCAGATCGCGAGGGGCCGATCCCGCCGTTCATTGCCGAGACGGGCGGGCTCAATGCCATGATCGCGGATTCGACCGCTCTTCCCGAGCAGCTTGTGCGCGATGCGGTCATGTCGGCCTTCGACAGCGCGGGGCAGCGCTGCTCGGCGCTTCGGGTGCTGTTCCTGCAGGCCGATATTGCGGACAAGGTGCTCAAGCTTCTGACGGGCGCGGTTGCCGAACTGAAGATCGGCGATCCCATGAGGCTCGACACGGATATCGGACCGGTGATCGATGCCGAAGCCCTGGCGATGCTCGAGGCGCATGCGGGGCGGATGTCGCGCGAGGGGCGCGCTGTGGCAACGGCCGAGCTTGGTCCGGAGACGCGCGATGGCTTCTTCTTTGCGCCGCGGGCGTACGAGATTGATCGGATCGCGCAGCTTGAGCGCGAGGTTTTTGGTCCGATCCTTCACATCGTGCGGTACCAGGCCAGCCATCTGGCGCAGGTCTGCGACGCGATCAACCAGACGGGTTACGGTCTCACCCTGGGCGTCCATACCCGGATCCAGGAGACGGCGAACTTCATCCGCGGGCGCGTGCGGGTCGGCAATCTTTATGTGAACCGCAACCAGATTGGTGCTGTGGTTGGCGTCCAGCCCTTCGGCGGGGAAGGCCTGTCAGGAACCGGACCCAAGGCGGGGGGGCCGCACTATCTTCATCGTTTCGCCGTCGAGCGTACGGCCTGCACCAACACGACGGCGGCCGGCGGCAATGCGAGCCTGTTGTCACTGGGCGACACGGGAGCGTGACCGGCCGGTCCGGCTTTTCCCTTGGGGGAAAGGCGATGCTAGCCTCGGCCCAAGTGGCGAATCAGTGGCGCTTGGGCGGGCATGGCGGGATTTCCTACATCGCTGATCGTGGTCGGCAACGAGAAGGGCGGGTCGGGCAAGTCGACCATCACGCTCCATCTGGTGTCGGGCCTCATGTCGGCGGGCTTGCGCGTCGGCTCCATCGACCTTGATTTCCGTCAGCAGACGCTGACCCATTTCTTCGCCAATCGCGTGCGCTGGGCCGAGATCGGAGGGCACACCGTGTCGTTGCCGCGGGTCGTCACGCCGACGCCGTCCATGGCCGAAAGCCGGGCTGTGGCCGAAGCCGAGGATGCCGAACGTTTCCGTGCGGCTGTGGAGGCGCTGCGCCTCGAGTGTGACGTGATCGTCGTCGACTGTCCTGGCGCGGATACGCCGCTCGGGCGAGCGGCGCATGCCATGGCCTCGACCATCGTCACGCCGCTCAATGACAGCTTCGTCGATTTCGACGTTCTGGCCAGTGTCGATCCGGTGACGTTCGAAGCCAAGGCGCCGAGCATCTATGCGGAGTTCGTCTGGGAAAGCCGCAAGCGGCAGATGCTGGAGCGGCGCCGGACGATCGACTGGCTGGTCGTTCGCAATCGCATGACAGCGCATGAGACCCATAACCGAAAGCGACTGACGCACGCGCTGAACAAACTCGCCCAGCGCATCGGCTTCCGCCTGGCACCGGGCCTGAGCGAGCGCGTGATCTATCGCGAGCTGTTTCCAAAGGGGCTGACGGTGCTTGATCTCATCGACGGCAAGTCGCGCGGGTTGACGATGGCGCAGATTGCGGCGCGGGCGGAGGTGCGCGGGCTTGTGTCGGCGCTCAGGTTGCCACAACTCGGCCGTGCCCTGTCAGCATAATCAGCAGCATGATCATGCTCCATTTTTGTCGGATGTCCTGCCCATGCTCCTGATGAAGACTTACTGCGAACGCTGCACCAGCATCCTTCCCGCCGACAGGCCGGGTGCGATGATCTGTTCATTCGAATGCACCTTCTGTCTGGCCTGCGGCGAGGGTGCGCTGGCGCATCAATGTCCAAACTGCAAGGGCGAATTGCAGGTGCGTCCCACGCGGGCGACGACGCTTCTGGGCAGGTTTCCGGCGCGTGACGAGGCGTGATGATCCAGTCTCTCGCCCGCGCAGCTCGTGAAGATGGGGCATGCCGGTCGGGGCGTCATCTCAGCGGGCGGTGTAGCCGCCATCGATGACGATCTCGGCGCCAGTCACGAATTTGGCTTCATCCGATGCCAGCCAGACGACCGCCCAGGCGATATCATCGGGCTCTCCCATGTGACCGACCGGGTGTGCTGCGCCTGCCGCGGACTTTGCTGCCTCGAGGTCTGGCGAGGTTGCGCGCAGGTGGTTCTCGACCATCGGTGTCCAGATATAGGCCGGATGGATCGAGTTCACGCGAATTTTCTCGGGCGCGTAGGTGATGGCGTCGTTCTTCGACATCAGCCGTACTGCTCCTTTCGATGCATGATAGGGAGCGATACCGCCGATGCCGATCAGGCCTGCAATAGAGGACAGGTTGATGATTGAACCCTTTCCGGCCATGCGCATGTGCGGGATCGCGTGCTTGGTGCCGAAGAACACGCCCTTCACGTTCACGGCCTGGACGCGGTCCCATTCGGCTTCGCTCACCTGGTCCGTAGGTTTGGGGCTGCCGGAGATGCCTGCGTTGTTGACCATCACCTGAAGGCCACCAAGATCGTGGGCCGTCTTGTCGATGGCGGATTTCATCGCGGGCTCGTCAGTCACGTCCACATGCTGGTAAGTGACCTTGTGGCCCCTGGCGCAGAGATCGGTGGCGAGTGCCTTGCCTTGCGCATCGAGGATGTCGAAGATCGCGACCCTGGCGCCTTCTTGTGCCATTCGCTCGACGCAAGCGCGCCCTATGCCTATGGCGCCTCCGGTCACGATGGCCGTTTTTCCTGATAGTCGGTTCATGGTGGTTTCCCTTGCTTCGTGCCGTGCGGTCGCCGCAGCAAATGTCAGCGAGCCGCGTGCCCTGTCACAATAGCGAGGGTTCGGCGCGGTCGATTGATCGGGATCAGGTCATGCGCCGCGGGAGCGCGTGATGTGTGTCCGGTTCCTGCGCGTATTGTCTCAGCGAACGGCGATCGGGCGGCTTGCGGAGGTTCCAGACTGGTTCCAGCCGCTTTCCGTCACGACAAGGCAGCTGACGCCGCGGCCCTGCATCTGGTCGCAGATACGCTCGGCCTTGTTCGGCGTGAATGCGCCGAAGCGAACGCGATAGAGCACGTTGCCCTGAATGCTCAGC
>JBILGJ010000179.1:0-6218 GCA_044351125.1 Micropepsaceae bacterium | reverse complement strand
TCACGCACAAGTCGCTGCAGAAGGCCGGCCTGCGCTCGACCAGCGTGACCATCGGCGACGTCAACCTGCTGGGCGCCTTGCTTGCGGGCCTGGACCTGCCGCAGGCCTGGGCCGCACGCATCAGGCGCCATGCCTGGAACCCCAGGCGCCTGCGCGAGGTCCTGGCCCGCATGGCCGAGGATCCCGCAAAGTCGAACCGGTTCGCGGCCTCGCTCGCAGGTCAGCCACCCGCTCGTGCGCGCGAACTGCTGCAGGACACGATGGACCTCTCGGGTATCCGCCTCATCGGCACGCGCAGCTTCGACGAGATCGCCGAGCGCATGCTCTCGCGCGCCTCCGATGCTGCCTCCGCACGCCTGACGCCCGCCGCAGCCGCAACGATCGAATCCTTCCTCTCGCTCAGGTCAAGCGCGAGGACCTGCATCGCCGCGATCCGCAAGCTCGCGGATGCCGCTGGCGTCCGCATGGAGCCGGCCCTCGACGCCTTCACTGAGCGCCTCGATCTCATCGCCGGCGGCGGCATCGACCTTGCGCGCATCGAATACGCGTCCCAGTTCGGGCGCAACATGGAATACTACTCGGGCTTCGTCTTCGAACTGCGCGCCGCTGCAGGCGCACTGCCTGTCGCTGGCGGCGGTCGTTACGATGGCCTGCTCACGGCCCTCGGCGCAGCACGACGCACGCCCGCGATAGGTCTCGGAGTTTTCTGCGACCGCCTTCTGGCTGCCGTCGCAGCGCAGGGAGGCCGCAAATGAGTGACCTCATTCTCGCGCTGCCGTCAAAGGGCCGCCTCCAGGAGCAGGCCCTCGACTATCTCGCAGACGCAGGCCTCGCGCTGGTTCGCTCCGGCGGCGCCCGTGACTACACGGCAAGGCTTCGCGGCGCTGCCGACGTCACGGTTTCGCTGCTGTCGGCAGCCGAAATCACCGAGGAACTGATCGCCGGCCGCGTGCATCTCGGCGTGACGGGCGAAGACCTTCTGGCCGAGCAGGACGCAGGTCCGCGTGTGGCATCGGTTGAACGCCTGGGCTTCGGCCGCGCCAATGTGGTTGTTGCCGTGCCCCGCTGCTGGATCGACGTGTCGACAATGTCCGACCTTGACGACGTGGCAGCAAGTTACCACGCACGCCACCGCCGCAAGCTGCGCGTCGCCACCAAGTTCGTGGGCCTCGCACGCCGCTTCTTCGCATCGCACGGCATTGCCGACTACCGCATCATCGAAAGCCTTGGCGCAACCGAAGGTGCACCCGCCGCCGGAACGGCAGAGCTGATCGTCGACATCACCACCACAGGCGCAACGCTAGCGGCCAACGAACTGAAGATCCTTGATGACGGCGTGATCCTCGAAAGCCAGGCCATCCTCGCCGCCAGCCTCCGGGCCGATTGGAGCGCAGGCCCCCGATCGGCGGCGCAGAACCTGCTCGACCGCATCGGCGCACGTGTGCTCGCCAAGGCCTCGCGCGTGGTTGAACTGCCCGGCAACAATGTCGACGACACGCTCCTGCAGGAACTCGCCGCCCGCTTCGAGGCACGCCGCATGACGGCAGGGCAGGCCGCCGCGACGTCGCTGCTCGTTCCCGAGACACGCGTCGAACCCATGGTCGATTATCTGCGCGCCCGCGCACCGGGCATGCTCTTCACGCTCGACAAGCCCGCGCAGGTCTTCGCCCCCGGCAATGCCCTGGCCGAACGCCTCGAGGCAGCCCTTGCCAAACGGCCCTGAAGCCCCCGCCAGCCCGGGGGTTTGCAAGCCCGCGCCGAATAAGCCAGACTAAGCCCTCCACCGCGCAACACGAAACCCTGCTTGGCATCTTGACCGCAGTCGTCCCCTTTTCGCCGTCCGCCATCGAGCGCGTCATGACGCGCGAGCGCCAGCGCTTCACCGGGGCCAACCCCAAAAGCCAGGCGCTTGCCACCGAGGCCCGCCAACACCTGCATGGCGGCGTTCCGATGCACTGGATGGCCGACTGGCCAACCCCTTTCCCGCTCTTTGTCGAAAGCGCACGCGGCGCCCGCTTTACCGATGTCGACGGTCATCGCTATGTCGACTTCTGCCTCGGTGACACCGGCGCGATGTTCGGCCACGCGCCCGCAGCCGTCGCCGAAGCCATCAGTCAGCAGGCCGCCCGCGGCTACACGACCATGCTGCCCGGCGCCGATTCAGTCTGGGTAGCTGGCGAACTCGCCCGTCGCTTCGGCCTCGACTACTGGCAGGTGGCGGCAACGGCGACAGACGCCAACCGCTATGCCCTGCGCTGGGCCCGTGCGATCACGCGCCGTCCGAAGATCCTCGTCTTCGACGGCTGCTATCACGGCACCGTGGGCGAGACGATGGTTCGTCTTGTCGACGGCCACACCGTGCCGCGCCCCGGCCAGCTTGGCAGCATCGACGACGTGGCGCGCACGACGGTCGTGGTCGAGTTCAACGACATCCCTGCGCTCGAGAAGGCGCTGCGCACGGGCGAGATCGCAGCCGTCATCACCGAACCCGCGCTGACCAACATCGGCATGGTCCTTCCCGACCCGGGCTTCCACGAAGCCCTGCGCCGCCTCACGCGCGAGACGGGCACGCTGCTCATCATCGACGAGACCCACACGATCTCGACGGGCCCCGGTGGCTGGACACGCCGCTTCGGCCTCGAACCCGACATCTTCGTTCTGGGCAAGCCTGTCGCCGGCGGCATTCCCTGCGCGATCTTTGGCTTCACCGCCGACATTGCGGCGCGCATGGATACGGCCCGCGCCCGCGCGGCATCACCGGGCCACGGACACTCGGGCATGGGCACGACGCTGTCGGCAAACGCCTTTGCGATGCATGCCATGCGCGCGAACCTCCAATCGGTGATGACCGAGGCCGCCTATGCCAGCATGGTCGCCGGTGCCGAACGCCTCAAGGCCCGTCTTGACGAAGTGTTAAGGCTGAAGGGCCTCGCCTGGTCGGTCACCCAGATCGGCAGTCGCTGCGAGTTCCAGTTCTGCGCCGTTCCCCCGCGTACCGGCCGAGAGGCCGAGGCCGCATTCCATGACGATCTCGAGAAATGCCTGCACCTCGGCCTACTGAACCGGGGAGTAATGATTACACCTTTTCACAATATGATGCTGGTCTGCCCGGAAACGGAACCTGCCGACATCGACCGCCTCGTGAGTGCCCTCTCAGACCTGATCGACGAGTTGTCCCATGCTTGACCCCAAGACCCAGACGAACCCGCTCAGCGAACTCGACACGTTCCTGAAGAAACATCCCGACGTCGAACTCGTCCATGTCATCCTGACCGACCCTGTCGGCATCCAGCGCGGCAAGGGCCTGCGCCCGCACGAGCTGAAATCCGTCTACGAGACGGGCAGGGCCTTCCCCTCATCTCTTTTTGCCCTCACAGTGCTTGGCGAGGACGTCGAGGAATCGGGTCTCCTCTGGGAGATCGGCGACCGCGACTGCTTCGCCACTCCCATTCCGGGGACACTGAAGCGCACGCCCTGGCTCGACCGCACGGGTCAGGTCTATCTGGCCTTTGGTGCCGATGCAGGACCCATTGCGGCCGCCGATCCGCGCCTGCGCCTGCAGCTTGTGTCCGAGCGCATGAAGAAGGACGGATACCACCCGGTGCTGGCCATCGAACTCGAGTTCTATCTGCTCGACAAGGAAGCCGCGCGTAATGGCAAGATCCAGCCCGCGCTCGCGCCCGGAGGCCTCTACAACGATCAGATCCAGGTCTATTCGATCCAGGAACTCGACGACTACGACCCGTTTCTTCGTGAACTTTACGCTGCCTGCGACGCGCAGGGCCTGCCAGCCGAAAGCGTGATTTCCGAATACGCGCCCGGCCAGATGGAGATCACGCTCACCCACCGCGCCGACGCGCTTCAGGCCGTGGACGAGGCGATCCAGTACAAGCGCCTCGTCAAGGGCGTTGCCGAGAAACACGGCATGATCGCCTGCTTCATGGCAAAGCCCTTCTCCGACCAGGCGGGTTCGGGCATGCACATCCATCTGTCGCTGAACGACGCCAAGGGCAACAATCTCTTCGCCAGCGAAGAGCCAGCCGGCAACCAGCTGCTTCATCACGCGATCGGCGGCATGGCGTCGACCATCAATGACAGCATGGCGATCTTTGCCCCGAACGCGAATTCCTATCGCCGCTTCCGTCGCAACACCTATGCGCCGGTCGCACCCACCTGGGGCGTGAACAATCGCACGGTCTCCTTCCGCATCCCGGCGGGCCCCGCAAAGTCCCGCCACGTCGAGCATCGCATCTCGGGCGCCGACGCCAATCCCTATCTGGCCGCCGCCGCAGTGCTTGCTGGCATGCACCATGGCATCACGAACCGCATCGACCCGGGCCCCGTCACGACAGGCAACGGCTACGAGACCAAGGCCGAAGGCCTCATGCTCAACTGGTTCGACGCGCTCGACGCCTTCGAGGACTCGAAATTCATCGCCGACTATTTCGGCCCGTCTTTCGTGAAGATCTTCTCGGCCGTCAAGCGCGCCGAATGCGAGCGTTTCTTCGCGCAGGTCACCGACTTCGACTACCGCTGGCACCTGCGCACGGCCTGAGCACAACAGGCCCTTCTCCCGCCAAGCGGCGGTCTGATAGCCCTTCTCCCGCGAAGCGGGGGAAGGTGTCACGCGTCAGCGTGACGGATGGGGGCCTCACCCTCACGCCAACCCCAGAAAAGCCAGCGCCAGAGCCGTGACCCCGGCAATCTCGCGCGGCGAGAACGGGTTGAGCCGGGTCATCGCGCGATACTCCTGCTCGAACACGAAGCTCGTCGTCACAATCCCGATCATGCCGTAGTGCAGCCGTCCCGGATGCCCCGCACGCGCCTCGCCCGAGGCCTGCGCCTCGCGGATCAGTCGCGTGGAAAGCGCATGGAAGTCGCGCACATGCGCATCGATCCACCACTGCAGCCGCTCATTGTTGCCGCCGCTTTCGAATGTCAGCATGCGGTGCAGTTCAGGCCTGCGCGCGGTAAACCGCACGAAGGTCGAAACCAGTTCCGACAGGGCTGCCGCCGCGCCCACATGGCTGGCCTTCCGCTCGATCTCGGCCAGCCACGTCTTGTTTTCGGCGCAGATGTCGCTGACGACAGCCTTCCAGAGCGCAAGCTTCGTGCCGAAGTGATAGACGATGAGCTGGTGTTGCACGCCGGCCCGATCCGCCACCTCGCGCAGCGTCGTGCCGTCGAAGCCAAGCGCAGCAAAGGCCGCACGCCCCGCCGCAAGGATCCGGCAACGCGCATCGGCGCCCTCGGGCATCTCATGTTGCACTGCAGTCCGCCGCGAAGCCAAGCCTGCCTCCGTTGACTTTCCAACTGGAAAAAATATACTTTGCAACTGGAAAGTCTGCAACGGAGATCTTCACGTTGAAACGTATCGTTATTGTCGGTGGCGGCTATGCAGGCACCGCGCTCGCACGCGCCCTTGATGGTGCAGCCGATGTCCTGCTCGTCGAGCCGCGCGACCGCTTCGTGCACAACGTTGCAGCCTTGAGAGCCGTCGCCCATCCCGAGCTCTTCGACCGCGCTGCCATCCCCTACGATCGCCTGCTGAAGCGCGGCCGCGTCATCCGCGGTCGCGCGAAATCCGTGACGGGCAGGGAAGTGACCCTCGCCAACGGCGACAGGCTCGAAGCCGACGCCGTCGTGGTCGCCACCGGCTCGCGCTACGCCACCCCCTTCAAGCCCGCCAGTGACACAACCGCCGACATGCGTACCGCCATCGACAGCGCCCACGCCCGCGTGAAGGCCGCAGGCTCTGTCGCCATCATTGGTGCCGGCGCCGTGGGCGTCGAACTCGCGGGTGAACTCGCATCCGCCATGCCCGGTCGAAGCATCACCCTTGTCAATGCGGGACCCACACTGTTCCCCGGCTACAAGCCCGCCCTCGGTCGCAAGCTCACCGCGCAGCTCGTTGGGTTGGGCGTCAAGCTTCTGTCGGACGTGACCGTTAGCAATCCCGCCGCAACCGACGCACCCTTTTCCGGCACGCTCAAGCTGTCGTCGGGCGAAAAGATCAGTGCCGACATCGTGTTCCCGGTGATGGGCGCCACGGCCGAGAACACGCTGCTCAGGGCCATTCAGGGAACGAAATACGATGCGACCGGCCGTGCGGCCGTTGATCCGTGGCTGCGTCCATCCCCTGCGCACCCGACGCTGTTCGCCCTCGGCGATGCCGCAGCAACCGGCGACGGGATGACCATCGTCGCCATCCTGCGCCA
>JBILGJ010000176.1:0-6272 GCA_044351125.1 Micropepsaceae bacterium | reverse complement strand
GCAACAAGCTCGTAGAAGACGGCGCGGGACACCAGCGCGTCGAGTCGACCGCGAACGCGCAGATAGGGTCTGGGGGTCAGGTCGGAAGGATCGGTATGGACCTTCAGCGGGTGGTCAGCATCCGCGGCGACAATATCCCCGACATTGGTAGTGAATTCGAGCGTTTGGCCCTCACCCTCTCCCCGGCGATCGACACGAACAGCCGTGAAGGGCGCATCATCAACCCTGATCCCGACCTTCTCGACGGGGGTAACCAGATAATGCTTACCGTCCTCGTCACGACGCAGGATGGTTGAAAAAAGCCGAACGAGCCCGGGTCGCCCAATCGGTGACCCAAGGTAAAACCACGTGCCGTCCACGGCGATCCTGATGTCGAGATCCCCGCAAAACGGAGGGTTCCACTGCTCGACAGGGGGCAATTTGCGCGTGTGAGCCGCCTCAGCCTGGATTTCCGCGAGGCCACGCAGCACATCCGGTGCCGGAGCACCCCAGTGCAGGGGATCATGTTTGGTATCGGACATGGCGGCAATGTTGTGTGGAATATGACGGCAGAGGTCAAACATTAACACCGGCGGCACCTCGGCATTCAACATAAGCCGATGGAATGTTCTCTCGCTTCAACCAAATTGGTTATAACAGGGGCAATGGAGGCGTTCGCGCCCGTGAAACGGCCATGCGCAGCCAGGATCGCCTGCATCCTCTTGCCCCACAAAGGGAAAGCCAGACGTGTCACCCAACCTGCCAGCGCTGGACAGCTCCGAGTCCATCGTCCGCGAAGTCGAAAACGCCGTCGCCCGCCTCGCGGCCGTGCGCGAGGCCATTGGCCAAGTGATCTTCGGCCAGCGCGAAGCCGTCGACCAGGCGCTGATCACCATGCTGGCCGGAGGTCACGGCCTGCTGATAGGCGTTCCCGGCCTGGCCAAGACCCGCCTCGTGGAGACCCTGGGCATCGTTCTCGGCCTCGCGACCAAGCGCATCCAGTTCACGCCTGACCTCATGCCGGCGGATATCCTCGGCTCAGAGGTGCTCGAGGAAGACGAGACCGGCAAGCGCAGGTTCCGCTTCATTCGAGGCCCGGTCTTCGCCCAGTTGCTGATGGCCGACGAAATCAACCGTGCAAGCCCTCGCACCCAGTCCGCATTGCTGCAGGCCATGCAGGAGCGGCACGTGACGGTCGCCGGCATGCGTTACGACCTGCCCCATCCGTTCCATGTGCTCGCGACCCAGAACCCGCTCGAGCAGGAAGGCACATATCCGCTGCCGGAGGCGCAACTCGACCGTTTTCTCCTGCAGATCAACATCGGCTACCCGGACCTCGAAGCAGAAAAGCGGGTCCTGCTGTCGACGACCGGCGTGACCGACGATCACGCCAGGGAAGTGATCCGCGCCCAGGACCTGATGTTTTTCCAGCGCCTCGTGCGAGCCATTCCCGTCGGCGAGAAGGTGCTCGACACCATCCTCGCCATTGTCCGCAGCGCACGCCCGGAGGAAGGCGGAGCAGAGGACATCCGCGCCCATGTCGCATGGGGTCCCGGCCCGCGCGCAAGCCAGGCCTTTTCGCTCGCCGTGCGCGCCCGCGCACTTGTGGAGGGGCGCTTTGCACCGTCGGTGGACGACGTTGTGGCCCTCGCCCAGCCCATTCTGCGTCACCGCATGGCGCTCACCTTCGCCGCACGCGCCGATGGTGTGACGATGTCGGATGTCATCAGCAGGCTGACGCGTCCATTCCTTTGAGCAACAAGCATCCTCGACACGACAAGCACACGGGAAGAGGGCCAGTGAAACCGCAAGCCGGATCCGGATGGGGCGCAAGGCTCGGCGAGTGGCTTCAGGGCACCGGACCGGGCACCAACATGCGCGCGGATGCAGAGAAGCTCAGCGCGCGCCTGCCTCCACTCCTCGTGCAGGCCCACCGCGTCGCCGCCACCGTCGCACAGGGCGAACACGGACGCCGTCGCGTCGGACAGGGCGATGCCTTCTGGCAGTTCCGACGCTACCGCAACGAAGACCCCTCGGTGGCGATCGACTGGCGCCAGTCGGCGAAGTCCCAGCACCTGTTCGTGCGCGAGCGCGAATGGTCCGCCGCAGCCAGTGTATGGATCTGGCGCGACGCATCCCCATCGATGCAGTACCGCTCGCACGTGGCCTCGACGACCAAGGTCGAGCGCGCAACAGTCCTCGCCCTCGCCTTCGCCTGCCTTCTTGTTCGCGGCGGCGAGCGTGTGGGCGAACTCGGCGGCGAACAGCCCGCGACCACCGGCAAGCAGGCCATAGATCGCCTGGCCATGGGATGGGCGCGCCACATGAGCGCCCCCCAGAAATATCCACCGCAGATATCCCTGCCCCGCTTCTCCCAGCTCATTCTCATCAGCGACTGGCTGTCACCCCCGGGGCCCGTGCTTGAATTGCTGCGCCATTACGGCTCCATGGGTGTGCGGGGACACCTGATCCAGGTTCTCGACCCGGCAGAGGAAGACCTGCCCTTCAACGGCAGGACCGAGTTCGAGGACGTGGAGACAAGCCTGAAGATGCTGGCCCGCCGCGCCGAATCGCTGAAGGGCGCGTACCGCGACCGCCTGACCGGACTGCAGATGACACTGTCGCAAGCCTGTCGGCACCAGGATTGGACCTTCGCCACGCACCGGACAGACCGCCCCCCGCAGGGCGCGCTGCTGGCCGCTTACGAGGCGCTGTCTTCGCAGCGCACGATCGGGACGGGTTAGCACCATGCTCTCGGTCGGACCGATCGCATTTGGCGCCCCCTGGGTCCTTCTGGGCCTGGCGGTCTTGCCCGTGATCTGGTGGCTCTTGCGTGTGACACCACCGGCACCCAAGCGCGTACCCTTCCCGGCAGTCCGGTTGCTGCTTGGCCTGCCACAGGGCGAGGAAACGCCGGCACGCACCCCGCTCTGGCTGCTGGCGTTGCGGATGCTGATTGCAGCGCTCGTGATCCTGGCGCTTGCCGACCCATACCTGAACCCGCAGATCGCAAACACGAAGAAGGGTGCGATCGTCATCGTCGTCGACAATGGCTGGGCGGCAGCCGCCCGCTGGGACGACCGCGTCGGCACGATGCAGGGCATCGCCGCCGAAGCCGAACGGGACAATCGCCCCCTCGTCGTGGTTCCGACCGCACCGGGCGATCTGAAGGTGCGCATCACGAAACTTTCAGGCGCCGAAGCACAGGGTGCCGTCAAGGCCATCGCCCCGCAGCCGTATGGTGTGGACCGCCTCGCGGCGATCAAGCCGCTCAAGGACATCGCCTTCGACGGCCGCCCCGACATCATCTGGCTTTCGGACGGACTCGATGGCCGCAATCTTGGCGAGTTCATCTCCGCGCTCAGGGCCATCGGCGACCTGCGCATCCTGACGGACGGCAAGACAAATGCGCCCCTCGCGCTTGCCCAGCCCCGGGTCGAGGGAAGCGCGCTGGCATTCCGCGTCATAAGGGGAACGACCGAAGCTGCAATCAGCGGCACGCTGAAAGCCTCCGGATCAAACGGCCGCTACCTCGCATCGCAGGACTTTACGCTCAAGCCGGGCGAGACCGAGACGCGCGTCCTCATGGAGCTGGCGACCGAGCTTCGCAACGACCTGGCGCGCGTGGAAATCGTCAATCGCATGTCGGCAGGAAGCACCGTTCTGATCGACGAACGCTGGCGTCGCAGACCGGTAGGCCTCGTGTCCGGTCAGTCCATCGATTCCGACCAGCCACTCCTGTCAGACGTGTTCTACCTCGATCGCGCGCTTCAGCCCTACGCAGAGATCCATCAAGGGCCGATCGCCAACCTCATCCAGTCCGGCCTGTCGGTCCTGATGTTGGCTGATGTCGGACAGCTGGTGGGAGACGACCACAAGCGCGTTGCAGATTGGGTATCGCGTGGCGGCGTTCTCGTTCGCTTCGCTGGCCCGCGGATGGCCGCCAGGACCGACGACCTCATTCCCGGCCGGCTACGCACCGGAGGAAGGCTCCTCGGATCAGCATTGGCATGGGAGAAACCGCAATCCCTCGCAGACTGGCCCGAAGGCAGTCCATTCCTGGGCCTTCCGGTTGCACCCGAGATCTCGGTCAGGAGGCAAGTCCTGACCGACCCCAGCGCAGGGACCGACCAGAGGACCTGGGCACAACTCACCGACGGCACGCCTTTGGTCACGGCAGTGCCGCAGGGCAAGGGGTGGCTCGTGCTCTTTCACGTGACCGCAAACACAGGATGGTCGAACCTGCCGCTCTCGGGCCTCTTCGTCGACATGCTCAGGCGCACGATCGCACTCTCGGTCGGCGTGGCCGGATCACCATCGGCGACAGTCGCAAGCGGTCTTCTCGCACCCGTCGAGACCCTCGATGGCTTTGGCAGGCTGGGGCCGCCGGCGACCTCAGCGCTACAGGTGAGATCGGCAGACCTCGACAGCCTCGAGGCAAGTCCAAAGCACCCACCGGGCTTCTACGGCGATGCAGGCAGCCGCCGCGCCTTCAATCTGTTCAAGCCGGACGCACGCCTGCAGCAGATGCCGACACTTCCCAAGGACATACGCACGGCCGAGTTCGGTTTGAACAAGGCAACCGAGCTCAAGTACGACATCATGATCCTGGCGTTCTTGCTCGCAATGGGAGATCTGGTGATCGGTTACGTGCTCCGCGGCCTGTTGCCGATGCCGTCGTTCCGCGCGCGCCGCATCGCAACCGCCCTGCTCCTGGGCGTTGGGCTGGCGTTGGTCGCTGGCACCGCGCAGGCGGATGATGCCAAGGCGCTCAAGGCGTCCCTGCAGTTCAGGCTTGCCTATGTCCAGACCGGTGATCCGCAGGTCGATGCGATGAGCAAGGCGGGCCTGATGGGCCTGACCCGCGTGCTCACCGAACGGACGGCCGTCGAGCCCGCAGAGCCCGTTGCCGTCGACATCCAGAGCGATGAATTGGCCTTCTTCCCGCTCCTCTATTGGCCAATCGCACCAACGCAGACCCAGCTGTCCGCCGATGCGCTCGCAAAGGTGGATGCCTTCATGCGCAATGGCGGCACCATCGTCTTCGACACCCGCGACCAGGGAACAGGCTTGCCCGCGGGAACCGCATCTGCACCCCAGGGCACGGCCATCCTGCGACGTCTCATGGCAGGGCTCGACATCCCGCTGCTCGAGCCGCTGACACGCGAACACATCCTCTCACGGACCTTCTACCTCCTGAACGATTACCCGGGACGCTGGGCATCGGGCCGGGTCTGGGTAGAAAGCCGACAGCAGGGAGCCGACGGCAGCGCCGTGGCAAGCGAGGGAGACGGGGTTTCATCCATCATCGTCGGCGGCGCTGATTGGGCATCCGCCTGGGCCGAGGACATGCAGGGTCGCCCCATTGCAGCAGTCGAACCCGGTGGTGAAGTCCAGCGCGAGCTTGCAATGCGGTTCGGCGTGAACCTCGTGATGTATGCATTGACTGGCAACTACAAGGCAGACCTCGTGCACGTGCCGCACATCCTTGAGCGCCTGGGGCAGGATAAGGATGGCAATTGATATCGTCTTCGTGCCGCATGTCTCGGAACTGGTCCTTCTGGTCCTGACGGCACTCGCTGTCGCGCTGCTTGGCGCCGGCGCACTCCTCAGGGCCCCCGGTATCATGTGGCGCACCCTGGCCACGGCCGGCGCGCTTCTGGTGCTTGCCAATCCCTCGATCATCGAGGAAGAGCGCAAGAGCCTGCCCGACGTGGCCGTGATCGTGGCAGACCAGTCACAGAGCCAGAGCATCGGCAACCGCGCGAAGCTGGTGACCGACACGGTAACGAGGCTCAAGGAAAAGCTCGCAGCAACACAGGACCTCGAGGTCAGGGTCATAACCGTCACGGGCGCACAGATGAAGGCGACCGATGGCGGGACAGCGCTCATCGAGCCAATGAAGGAGGCGCTGGCCGACGTCCCCCCGGATCGCATTGCAGGCGCGGTCCTGGTGACCGATGGACAGGTTCACGATGTACCGAACACAGCCGCCGACAGGCTTGGCTATCCGGTACACACGCTCCTGACGGGCAAACCCGACGAGCGCGATCGCAAGCTGACGGTTGTCCAGGCCCCGCGCTTCGGCATCGTCAGCGAGCCGATGAAATACACCATCCGGGTGGATGATTTCGGAACCTCGGACAATGCAACGGCCAATGTCGAGATCCGCATCGACGGCAAGCCATTGAAGACCGTGAGCGCCAAGACGGGCGAGGAGACCGTCATCGAACTCACGCTGCCGCATGGTGGCGAAAACGTGATCGAATTCGGCGTCGACAAGGGACCCGACG